>JAVXKN010000110.1:0-4842 GCA_036647315.1 Oscillospiraceae bacterium
ATTTTGCGCCGACTGCGGGCCGGCGGCGACACGGCGGCGGTGCCAATTATTATGTTAACCGCCCGCAACACAGAACTGGATAAGGTGAAGGCACTGGACGGCGGGGCGGACGACTATATCGCCAAGCCCTTTGGCCTTATGGAGCTGGGGTCACGGGTGAAGGCGGTGCTCCGCCGGACGGCCACCCCGGAGCCCAATTTAACCTACGAGGATTTGACCATCGACGTGGCGGGGCGGACAGTCTCACGGGGCGGGGAGGTCATCTCCCTCACCTACAAGGAATTCGAGCTGCTGCGGCTGCTGGTTTCCCGTCGGGGCGCGGTACTCACCCGGGACGAAATTCTCTCCTCCGTGTGGGATTTTGGCTTTATCGGGGAGACACGCACAGTGGATATGCACATCAAATCCCTGCGGCAAAAGCTGGGCGG
The DNA here is from genome assembly GCA_036647315.1 of Oscillospiraceae bacterium. Taxonomy (GTDB): domain Bacteria; phylum Bacillota; class Clostridia; order Oscillospirales; family Oscillospiraceae; genus JAVXKN01. The sequence goes on from JAVXKN010000110.1 coordinate 429, forward strand.
GGATTACATCGAAACCGTCCGTAGCGTGGGCTACAAAGCGAGATAGGGGGAAGGGCACATGAAGGTCAAGCTGAAAATGCGGCAAAAACTGACCCTGACTATTTTTCTCATCGCCGCGGTGGCGGTCTGCGTCTCCTCGGCGGTGGGGCTGGTGTCCTTCCGTCAGCGGGAGGTTTCCGCCGCCCGGGAAAACTTGAACGAATTATTAGACCTGATGGATGCCCAGAGCTACGACACCCAGCCGCAGGCGTGGATGGAGCAGTTCGCCACCGCCGCCCCCAATAAGCGGCTGACCATCATCAGTGCCAATGGTGAAGTATTGGCGGACACGGCGGCCTCCGGCCTTGCCGACCACTCCGACCGCCCGGAAATTGAGCAGGCCTTAAAAGAGGGCGTGGGGGAGGCACTGCGCCGCTCCGCCACCACGGGGAAAACCATGCTCTATGTAGCCAAGGTGTTCACCGACGGAAATTTGGGCCGTGCCGCCATGCCGGTTTCCTCCCTCAATGCCCTCATGTGGCAAGAGGTGGCGGGCTTTTTACTGGCGGGACTTTTAGCACTGGTGCTGGCCTTTCTCCTGTCGCGAAAGCTGGCGGCAAACACCGCCAAGCCTGTGGAGGACGCGGAGGTGGCCACCCGTCAGGTGGGGGAGACCCTGCAAAATAGCCGCATGGAATTCACCGCCAACGTGACCCACGAGCTGAAAACCCCCCTCACCAGCATCAAGGGCTTTTCCGATATGCTCACCGGCGGTCTGGTGACAGACGAGGCCGACCAAAAGCGGTTTTTAACCATGATTTCCGTGGAGACAGACCGGCTGATTGCCCTCATCAACGACGTACTTAAAATCTCCGAACTGGAGTCCGTGGCCCTGCCGAAAACCGGCGACCGCACCAACGTGAAGGCGGTAGCCAAAGGGGTGGCGGAGCTTTTAGAACCCACGGCGGGGGACGTTTCCATCACCGTCACCGGGGAGGACAGCGAGGCGGAAATCCCGGAGGGGCGGCTGCGTGAGGTGCTCCTCAATTTGGCGGAAAACGCCGTCAAGTACAATAAGGTGGGGGGGAGCGTCACCATGGAGGTGGAGGCCCGGGGGAACGACGTGGTCTGCACCGTCACCGACACCGGCCTGGGGATTCCCGTGGAGGCACAGCCCCACGTTTTCGAGCGGTTTTATCGGGTGGATAAGGGCCGGAACAAAAAGCAGGGGGGCACCGGCTTGGGCCTTGCCATTGTGAAGCATATCGTCCTGCTCTACGGCGGGGAGATTTCCCTGAACAGCACCCCCGGTGTGGGGACCACGGTGACAGTGGCCCTGCCTAGGGCTTGACAACCGGCGGAAATGTGATAAAATACCAGAGTAATCGCGATGAGAAAGCCAAGCGCATGGGCAGGTATCCAGCGAGAGGGGACAGTGGGAGCCCTCAACCACGCTATGCGCGCGCCACTTTTGAGCAGGTCGGGAAACCGACACGGGTCGTCCCCGTTATGAGACGTCTGAGATACCCGAAAATTCGGGTAGATTAGGGTGGCACCGTGAGGTTGATTCGACTTCGCCCCTAACATATGGTTGGGGGCGAAGTCTTTTTATTTTGGAGGAGATTGAAAGATGAAAAAATACGGCGTAAATGAACTGCGCGAACTGTTCCTGTCCTTTTTTGAGAGCAAGGGCCACCTGCGGCTGGGTTCCTTCCCCCTGATTCCCCAAAACGATGCGTCCCTGCTGCTCATTAACTCGGGCATGGCACCCATGAAGCCCTGGTTCACCGGCGAGCAGGAGCCCCCCCGCCATCGTGTCACCACCTGCCAGAAGTGCATCCGCACCGGCGACATTGAAAACATCGGCAAAACCGCCCGCCACGGCACCTATTTTGAGATGCTGGGCAACTTTTCCTTCGGGGATTATTTTAAGCACGAGGCCATCGCCTGGAGCTGGGAATTTTTAACCTCCCCGGAGTGGGTGGGTATCGACCCTAACCGGCTCTACCCCTCCATTTATGAGGACGATGACGAGGCTTTCGACATTTGGAACAAGGAAATCGGCATCCCCCCGGAGCGGATTTTCCGCTTTGGCAAGGCGGATAACTTCTGGGAGCACGGCTCCGGCCCCTGCGGCCCCTGTTCGGAAATTTACTACGACCGTGGCGAAAAGTACGGCTGCGGTGAGCCGGGCTGCACCGTGGGCTGTGAGTGCGACCGCTATATGGAGATTTGGAACAACGTGTTCTCCCAGTTCAACAGCGACGGTGCCGGCAATTACGCAGACCTTGCCACCAAAAATATCGACACCGGCATGGGCTTAGAGCGTCTTGCCGTGGTCTGTCAGGACGTAGACTCCCTCTTTGACGTGGACACCGTCATGAACATCACCAATAAGGTGAGCGCCATCACCCACGCCCACTACGGCGAGAGCGGCAAAACCGACACCTCTCTGCGGGTGATTACCGACCATATCCGCAGTGCCACCATGATGATTTGCGACGGCGTGCTCCCCTCCAACGAGGGGCGAGGCTACGTCCTCCGCCGGCTCCTCCGCCGCGGGGCACGGCACGGCAAGCTGCTGGGGATGGAAAAGCCCTTTTTGTTTGAGGTGTGCGCCACGGTGATCGGCGAAAATCAGGGTGCCTACCCCGACCTCACCGCCAAGCAGGACTATATCATCCGTGTCATCCACTCCGAGGAGGAGAGCTTTGCCAAAACCATCGACGGCGGCATGAACATTCTCTCCGGCCTCATGGAGGACTGCAAAAAGAGCGGCACCACTGCGTTCCCCGGCGGGGACGCCTTCAAGCTGTACGACACCTACGGCTTCCCCTTCGACCTCACCGCCGAAATTTTGGAGGAAAACGGCCTCACCTGCGACGAAAAGGAATTTAACGACCTGATGGGTGCCCAGCGGATTCGCGCCCGTGAGGCAAGAGCCGCTCTGGGCGATTTGGCATGGGCGGGCATCGACTTAGGCCTGGATAACACCCCCACAGAATTTGTGGGCTACGACAGTGAAACCGCTGCCGCTACCGTCCTTGCACTGGTGGAGGACGGGGAGGTCTGCGCCCTGCTGGGCGAGGGCCACGACGGCATTGTGGTGCTGGATGAGACCCCGCTTTACGCCGAAATGGGCGGCCAAATTGCCGACCACGGCACCATTACGGCGGGGGACGCTGTGTTTACCGTCACCGACGTGCAAAAGACCAAGGGGGGCAAATACCTCCACCACGGCACCATGACCCGTGGTTCTTTGAGTGTTGAAAACAAAGTCACCGCCACGCTGGACACGGAGCGTCGCCGCGCCATCCGCCGCGCCCACTCCGCCACCCATCTGCTGGACAAGGCACTGGCTACCGTTTTGGGCGACCACGTCCATCAGGCGGGCAGCTTGGTGGAGCCCGACCATCTGCGGTTCGACTTCACCCACTTCGCCGCCCTGACAGCGGAGGAGCTTTCCAAAGTAGACCGGCTGGTGAACACCGCCATTTTGGAGGGCTACCCCATTACCGTTGAGGAGCTGCCCATTGAGGAGGCCCGCAAAAAGGGCGCGGTGGCACTCTTTGGCGAGAAGTACGGCGACAAGGTTCGGGTGGTGGACATGGGCGGCTACTCCGTAGAATTCTGCGGCGGCACCCATTTGGACAACACCGCCAAGGTGGGCCCCTTCCGCATTGACAGCGAATTTTCCGTGGCCTCCGGCGTTCGCCGGATTGAGGCTACCGTAGGCATGAAGTGCATTGAATCCATGCAGGAAAACCGCACCCTCCTCCACGCCGCCGCCGAGACGCTGAAAACTAAGCCCCAGGAGCTTTTGGAGCGGATGGGCCAGCAGCTGGCGGAAATGCGGGACTTGCGCCACGTTGTGGAGCAGTTTAAGCAGCGGGATTTGCTCACCGAGGCCGACCGATTCCTCTTCGCCGCCAAGCCTGTGGGGACGCTGAAGGTAGTCACCGCCACCCTCCGCGACCAGACGGCGGACTCCCTGCGGGTGATGGGCGACTTCCTGCGGGACAAGGCACCCAACGTGGTAGCGGTTCTCTCCATGGTGGGCGAGGACAAAATCACCTTCTTAGCGGTCTGCGGCAAAAACGCCATCGAAAAGGGCGTGAAGGCGGGGGATCTGGTGAAAACCGTCACCGCCATCTGCGGCGGCACCGGCGGCGGCAAGCCCGATTCCGCCATGGGCGGCGGCAAGGATATTTTGAAATTAGACGACGCACTGGCCGCAGTGGACGACTTTGTAGCGGGAAAACTGGGGCTGTAAGACGGGAGAACGCCCTCATTCCACCGCAGCGAATATAAAAGGAGGCTTTTCACATGAACGACTGCTTATTTTGCAAAATTGCAGCGGGGGAGATTCCGTCGCGGAAGGTGTATGAGGACGACGTTTGCTTCGCCTTTTACGACATTGACCCCCAGGCACCGG
>JAVXKN010000111.1:0-4760 GCA_036647315.1 Oscillospiraceae bacterium
CCATATTACCCCCACCATGTTAGAGGGAGCGGGGGAACTGCTGGAGGGTGCGGCGCAGTACAAAAAGCAGATGGGAAAAGGTTTGGGTTGACAAGCTGTGCCCGTCGGGCTATAATTTAGAAAATATCCTATGGCAATGACGAGGAAAAGTAACAAAAAATCTGTCTGCACAGAGAACCCCCGGTCGGTGAAAGGGGGAGAGACGCTTTTTGTGAATACCCCTTCGAGTCGGCACTCCAACGGCGGTTTCGCCTAGTAGATGTGCGCCGGGTGCGCCCGTTATCGCGTGAGAGTTTCAAAAACTCCGTAAGGTCTGCGTTGTGAAGCGCAGGCGACCAGAGGTGGTACCGCGATTTTCGCCCTCTGTCCGTTTTGGACAGAGGGCGTTTTTTATTTTGAAAAAGGAGAAAGAATTATGACAATTTACGACGAACTGAAGGCCCGTGGCCTCATTGCACAGATGACCGACGAGGAGGAAATCAAGGAGCTGATTAACAACGGCAAAGCCACCTTCTACATCGGCTTTGACCCCACGGCGGACTCCCTCCATGTGGGCCATTTTATGGCACTCTGCCTCATGAAACGCTTGCAGATGGCGGGGAACAAGCCTATCGCACTCTTAGGTGGCGGCACCGGCATGATTGGCGACCCCTCCGGGCGAAGCGATATGCGCTCCATGATGACGGTGGAGACAATCGACCACAATATCGCCTGCTTTAAGAAACAGATGGAGCGTTTCATCGACTTTTCCGACGGTAAGGCCCTGATGGTGAATAACGCCGACTGGCTCTTAAAACTCAACTATGTAGAGCTGCTCCGTGACGTGGGCGCCTGTTTCTCGGTGAATAATATGCTCCGCGCCGAGTGCTACAAGCAGCGGATGGAAAAGGGCCTGTCCTTCCTGGAATTTAACTATATGATTATGCAGAGCTACGATTTCTACGCGCTTTATCAGAATTACGGCTGCAATATGCAGTTCGGCGGCGACGACCAGTGGAGCAACATGCTGGGCGGCACCGACCTTATCCGCCGCAAGCTGGGGGAAAACGCCTACGCCATGACTATCACCCTGCTGATGAACTCCGAGGGCAAAAAGATGGGCAAAACCCAGTCCGGCGCGGTGTGGTTAGACCCGGAAAAGACCTCCCCCTACGAATTTTACCAGTATTGGCGCAACGTGGGCGACGAGGATGTACTCAAATGCCTGCGGATGCTCACGTTCCTCCCCTTAGAGCAGATTGACGAGATGGACAAGTGGGAGGGCAGCCAGTTAAACGAGGCGAAAAACATTCTGGCCTACGAGCTGACCAAGCTGGTCCACGGCGAGGAGGAGGCGGAAAAGGCGCGGAATGCCGCCAAGGCCCTTTTTGTCGGCGGCGGCGACTTGGAGCATATGCCCACCACCAACCTGACGGACGAAGACCTGACTGACGGCACCATCACCGTCCCCGAGCTGATGCTCAAATGCGGCCTGGTGCCCTCCAAAAAGGAGGCCCGCCGTCTGGTGGAGCAGGGCGGCGTGGAGATGGGCGGCGAAAAAATCACCGACCCCAACACCGTCATCCCCGCGGACAAGCTGGCAGGGGAGGGCCTTATGATTAAAAAGGGCAAAAAGGTTTTCCACCGCGCGATTTTAGGCTGATCAAAACGACAAAATGGCTGCACATCAATCATTGATGTGCAGCCATTTTTAATGTAGAAATCAGGGCTCCGCCAGTACCTTTTTAAGCCGTGCAAAGCGGGGGAGAGAGTGCTCGGTGGGAACCTGCAGGGACCCTTGAATCAGCGGCAGGGCATAGTCAATAAACTCCTGGGTCACGTTGTTACCCTCTTTGTTAATCCACTCACGGGGTACCTTTTGTTCAAAATTGGCCACGTCTTTTAGGTCTATCAGCTTAATGTCGCAGTGGTAATTGCCGTTTTCGCGGGCGCAGGAAAAGCCCACCATCTTATCGGTAATTCCGCTGACAGCGGCTTCTACGGCGGTCTGCCCGGAGAAAAAGGCCTCCTCCATATCGGTCTGTGAGGCGCAATGAGCGGCGCAGCGTTGGAGGAGGGAGGGCTCAATGCCCCGCACTTTTCCACCCACTCGCTCCTTGACGGCGGCAGCCAGCGTGGCGGCAAGTCCACCCAGTTGGGCGTGTCCGAAACCGTCCGTTGCGGAGGTGGTAGCGTGGAAGACATAGTCGCCGTTGGCATACCGAATCCCCTCGGAGGCCGCTACCATGCACTTGCCCTTTTCCTCTTTAATGCGGGCCACGTCAAACAAAAAGTCCTCCATATTGAAGGGGACTTCCGGCAGATAGACCAAATCGGGGCCAGCCCCCGCCCACGCTGCCAGACTGGCGGAGCCGGCAAGCCAGCCTGCGTGACGGCCCATAATTTCGAGGATGGTGACGGTTCCAACGTCGTAGACGTCCGTGTCCCTATGTACCTCCATGCAGACGGTGGCGATGAATTTGGCGGCACTGCCATAGCCGGGGCAGTGGTCGGTGCCAAAGAGGTCGTTGTCGATGGTTTTCGGCACCCCCATAATGCGGCACTCGTAGCCCACCCGCTGCATATATTTGGAGACCTTGTTGCAGGTGTCCATGGAGTCGTTGCCGCCGTTGTAGAAAAAATAGCGGACATCGTACTTTTTGAAAATTTCCAAAATTCGCTTGTAATCCGTGTCGTTTTCCTCAGCGGCGGGGAGCATATAGCGGCTGGAACCTAGGGCGGAGGAGGGGGTAAACCGCAAAAGCTCCAGCTCTCGGGTGTCCTCGTAGCTCATATCATAGAGCGTGTCGGTGAGAACGCCGGTGATGCCGTAGGCCGCGCCCAGCACCTTTGTAATACATTTGGCCTTCAGTGCTGTCTGAATCACGCCCTGCGCGCTGGCATTGATTACCGCCGTGGGTCCGCCGGACTGTGCGATAATACACGCACCGGTTAGCTGGCTCATTAGGTTGCCCCCTTAAAATTTACTTTCTCGACTAATATACTACCATGGACTATTGCAATTATCAATCGTAAATGGTAGACTTTACTCGATAATAAAAAAGGAGATGGTCCGTATGCCACTGGTCACAACTACCGAAATGTTCAAGAAAGCCTACGAGGGCGGTTACGCAATCGGCGCATTCAATGTAAACAACATGGAAATTATTCAGGGCATCACCGAGGCGGCGCAAGAGGTACAGGCTCCCCTCATCCTTCAGGTTTCTGCCGGCGCGCGCAAATATGCAAAGCATGTCTACCTTATGAAGCTGGTGGAGGCCGCCATTGAAGATACAGGCCTGCCCATCTGCCTGCATCTGGACCACGGCGACACCTTTGAGCTGTGCAAGTCCTGCATCGACGGCGGCTTTACCTCCGTCATGATTGACGGCTCCAAGTGGGACTTCAAGGAGAACATGGCACTCACCAAGCAGGTGGTGGACTATGCCCACGACCACGGCGTGGTGGTAGAGGGCGAAATCGGCCAGCTGGCCGGCGTTGAGGACGACGTTGCCGTAGCGAACCACAGCTACACTGATCCCGGTCAGGTGGAAGAATTCGTCAAGACCACCGGCGTAGACTCTCTGGCTATTGCCATCGGCACCAGCCACGGTGCCTTTAAGTTTAAGCCCGGCCAGAAGCCCCAGCTGCGTTTTGACATTCTGAAGGAAGTGGAAGCCCGCCTGCCCGGTTTCCCCATCGTTCTCCACGGCTCCTCCTCCGTCATTCCCAAGTATGTGGACATCATCAACAAAAACGGCGGCAGTATGCCCGATGCCATCGGCATCCCCGAGGATATGCTCCGTGAAGCCGCCCGCATGGCGGTGTGCAAAATCAACATCGACTCCGACCTGCGCCTGGCCATGACCGCAGGCATCCGTGAGGACTTTGCCCAGCATCCCGACCACTTCGACCCCCGCCAGTACCTCACCGTGGGCCGCAATAACATCCGCGACCTGGTGAAGAACAAGCTGGTAAACGTTCTGGGTTGCGACCACAAGGCGTAAAACAGCGTCTTATCTGCTACAAATGAAATCGGCACCGGCGACTTTATAAAGTCGCCGGTGCCGATTGCTTTTTTACTGTGCCGGTTCGTTGGCCGTTTCGATGTATTTTACCACGTCGTCCCGGGGAATCTCTAAGGCCACAGCCAATTCGCCGTAGAGCAGCTCCTCGGCGCGCTTCCAATACCGCTGGTCAATTTGACCCAGCTTTTTTCCGTTCTGCGTGATGCCCTCGTTCTTGGTAAAAATGCTCTTAATCATTTCCACCAAAGCCTTGCAGCTGTGTGTCTGCAAAATTTCGTCGTAGTGCTCCCGCAGACGCATGAGATTGCCGTTACTGTAAGCGTCGCTCTGAATGGACGGAATCTGTGCGACCAGTTCCTCCGCCTCATCCCGTGAAATCACCGGGCGCATAAAGACCCCGGTGTCCACCGGCGTAAAAATTGTCTCCGTACTGTAAACGGGCGATAGCTTGTAGTACAATTTGTCCCGATCCCCGGACATGCCCGTAGGCTCACCCACCTCAGCGACCCTGCATACACCGCTGCTGCCGTATATAATCAAATCTTCAGGTCGAAACATTTGTATATCCCCCCTCTATTCTTTGGCGTTCGATATTCTGCGCCAGCCATACAAAAAAGCGCGGGGTTGTGACAACTGGTTTTCCATCTGTCAAAACTACACGCCGTACCTCTATTCTAACACAAAAGTCAGGGTAAATGTAAGAAATCTTTTTGTCGAAAGAAAAAAACGTGTTCAAGCGTACTGTTTGACAGC
>JAVXKN010000112.1:0-4698 GCA_036647315.1 Oscillospiraceae bacterium
CACAAGCTCCATGGCGCAGGCGGTGGCGGCCTTCAAGCGGGTGACTTCGGTGTCTGCAATGTCGGAGACCAGCAGGTCGCCGGTGGTGCCCTCTTGGACGGCGATTTTCTTGCCCGCCAAATCGGCGGCGGAATTGATGGCAACGGGTGCTGCGGGCTTTTCGCCACAGGCGGTGAGTAGGCCAAGAGACATGACAGCTGCTAAACCGAGAACCAGTACCTTTTTATAATTTTTCATTCAAATTCTCTCCTCATGTGAAACGTTATCCGTTCCTGATAGTTGTATTATACGCTATATGCAGATAAATGCAAGCTTTATTTCCGATTATTCGCATATTTGTGAATAATTTAGGATAAGCTATGTATATTTATACATTTCTGTGCAAGGTGTACAAGAATACCCCCTCCACCCCGTAGGGCGGAGGGGGGTATGCGGGGGGAACTGGTTCCCGCCCGCAAGAGGCGGCGGCACGAAGTGCCTCATTTCTCGCAAGAAATGTCCGCCTCTTAGGGGGGTATCAAAAAGGGAACCAGCCCGCAGGCTGGTTCCCTTTTTGTATCTAGGGGGGACGAAGTCCCCCATGGACTATGATTTTGCCTCGAAGGATACGCCGCAAGAGCGGCAGGTCACTGTGATTTTCCCCTTACCCTTGGGGACGCGGAGTTGCTGGCCGCAGTTGGGGCACTTAAAATAGCAGTGGTCCTTGTCGGAGTGTTTGCACTTCCGGGTGTGGAACCAGTTAATCACCGGGGAGAAGAAGTGGAGGAACCCTGCGTTTTCTTTGCGGCGTTTGTCTATCTGGCGGCTGAACATCCGGTAGATGGCAAAGAGCACAAGCACAGAGCCCAGCGCGGAGAAGATGCCAAAGCCGGAGAGGGAGGCGATGAAGTAGAGAACGAGGTCGACAGCCACCAGGAATAAAGTCAGCTGGTCGGAGCCGTAACGCCCGGCCATGATTTTGCGTAGAAAGTTCATCTTGAGCGTTCACTCCTTTGCAATCAAATTTTAGTGTACTTATCATAGCCTATTCGGCGGTTTCCGTCAATGGAACAAACGTAAACAATGTGTGAATAGTGCTTGCGTATCTCGGTTAAAACAAGTATAATAGCAAAAAACGGAAGAGGGGCTGCACCATGGAGCGCGTTGACAAACGAAATTATTATTTGGATATTGCGGACACGGTCTCTGAGCGAAGCACCTGCCTGCGGCGGCGGTATGGGGCCATTATCGTCCAAAACGACGAGATTGTAGCCACCGGCTACAACGGTGCGCCCCGTGGTCGCCAGAACTGCGTCACCTTGGGCCGGTGTACCCGTGAAGAGCTGGGGATTCCGTCGGGCCAGCGGTACGAGCTGTGCCGCTCTGTCCACGCCGAGGCCAACTGCATCATCTCCGCCGCCCGAAAGGACACCTTGGGAGCCACCTTATACATGGCCTGCCGCAACCCCAAGGACGGAACGCTGATTCCCGGGTCTACCTCCTGCTCCATGTGCCGGCGACTGATTATCAACGCGGGCATCGCAAAAGTGATCATTCGGGACACGAAGACGGACTTTTCCGTGGTGGATGTGGAGGACTGGATTCGGGACGACGATTCTCTGCCGGCGGGACTGTAAAACAAGAAAGCGGTGCTCATTTTGGAAATGAGCACCGCTTTTTGGTGATTCTGCACGAATGTTCTTGACAGAAAAGGGCTACCGCTTTACAATAGTATAGGTTTACTATTTATATGTATGAATAACAATACGAAGAAACGGAGGTGCAAAAATCCTATGCAGTTTTTATGGATTCTAATTGGTTTAGTCGTAGGGGCGGCGATTATGTTCCCCCTGGGCATCCAATATCGCAAGAAGATTTCCGAAAAGGAAATTTCTTCTGCGGAAGAAGAAGCAAAACGTATCATTAACGAAGCCATTAAGAGCTCCGAGAGCAAAAAGCGCGAGGCGTTGGTAGAGGCCAAGGAAGAGATTTTACGGACTCGCAGCGAATACGAAAAAGAGGTCAAGGAACGCCGCGCCGACCTGCAGCGTCAGGAAAATCGTCTTCAGCAAAAGGAAGAGAATTTAGACCGCAAAACCGAGAACATGGAAAAGAAGGAAGACGCACTTCAAGAGAAACAGGACGTCCTTGAGGCCCAGCGGGACGAGGTTGCTCAGATGAAGAAGGCACAGATGGATGTGCTGGAGCGGATTTCCGGCTTTACCGCCGAGGAGGCCAAAAAGTACCTCATCGACCAGCTGGAGGTGGAAGTCACCCACGAGCAGGCCATGAAAATCAAGGAGATTGAGACCCGCTTTAAGGACGAGGCAGACACCAACGCCCGTGAGATTATCGCTCTGGCTATCCAGCGTTGCGCAGCCGACCATGTGGCGGAGGTCACGGTATCCGTGGTGCCCCTCCCCAACGACGACATGAAGGGTCGCATCATCGGCCGCGAGGGCCGCAACATCCGCACACTGGAAACCATGACCGGCGTAGACCTCATCATCGACGACACCCCCGAGGCCATCACGGTCTCCTGCTTTGACCCCGTCCGTCGGGAAATTGCCCGTCTGGCACTGGAAAAACTGATTATCGACGGCAGAATCCACCCCGCCCGCATTGAGGAAATGGTGGAAAAAGCCAAGCGCGAGGTGGATGCCACCATCAAGGCCGAGGGCGAGCGGGCTGTCTTTGAGACCAACGTCCACGGGCTCCACCCGGAGCTTGTGAAACTCTTAGGCCGCCAGAAGTACCGCACCAGCTACGGTCAGAACGTGTTAAACCACTCCATCGAGGTCTGCCATGTGGCGGGGCTGTTGGCCGCCGAAATCGGTGCCGACGTGACCCAGGCCAAGCGGGCCGGTCTGCTCCACGACTTGGGCAAGGCCATCGACCACGAGGTAGAGGGTTCCCACGTCCAAATCGGCGTGGAGCTGGCCCGGAAGTACCACGAGAACGAGGAAATTGTCCACGCTATCGAGGCCCACCACAACGACGTTGAGCCCCATACCATCGTCGCCTGCCTGGTTCAGGCGGCAGACGCAATCTCCGCCGCCCGCCCCGGCGCGCGCCGTGAGAACTTGGAAAACTACATCAAGCGGCTTGAAAAGTTGGAGGAAGTCACCAATTCCTTCCCCGGCGTTGAAAAGTCTTTCGCCATTCAGGCGGGCCGCGAGGTGCGGATTATGGTGTCCCCCGAAAAGGTCTCCGAGGACCAGATGGTGCTCCTTGCCCGTGACATCGCCAAGAAAATTGAGGACGAGCTGGAATACCCGGGCCAGATTAAAGTCCATGTTTTGAGAGAGACAAAGGCTATCGAGTACGCAAAATAAGAGAAAAGTTCCCCACTTTGTAAAAAGTGGGGAACTTTTTTTGTCCAGAGCCGTCTACCTCTCTATACTAAAAAAACAAAGGAGTTTTTACACATGAACAACAAAATGCTTTCCTTGGGTCTGGCTGCCGCAATGGCGGTTTCCATCTCTGCCCCCGCCATGGCAGCGGAGACTCCCACCCTGATTTCCGCCCCCAACCGTCCCGTGGTCATCTCCGCCCCTGTCCGTTACCAGTACAGCGTCTCCATGAACGGCACCCCCTTAGACCTCGCTCGGATTCCCGCCTGCGACGGCAATGTCCCCCTCCGTGCCATTGCCGAGAGCGACTTCGGCTCCGCCAACTGGTTCCCGGAGGAGCAGTCCTCCTCCTTCTACTTCGGCAAGGAAATGATTTCCGTCAGCTTCAAGGACCAGTCCATCACCCTAGAGGGCAAAACGGTAGAGGGCATGAAGGCCCAGCTTATCGACGGCGTAACCTTTGTCCCCGTAGCTCTGCTGGAAAAGCTGGACGGCTACAAGGTGGCCCTGGACGAAAAGGCAGGCACCTGCATCATCACCACCAAGAATGGCGATGCCATGGTGAAGACCGCCCATCAGATTATGGAAAAGATGCACATGGGCAAGGGCATGGCGGCGGATGCCGAATATATGCAGTCCCTGAACCTGGCTGAAAAGAATTTTACCCAGTATGTGGGTTTCTTCCCCATGATGATTTCCCCGGACACCCTCTTTATCGGCAAGCTGGCCGAGGGCGTGAAGGCTGCCGACGTGGAAAAGGAATTTGAGGCCTATCGGAAGAACCAGGAGACCACCTTTGAGTGGTACCTGTCCCAGAATCTGCCCAAGGTTTTGAACGCCAAGTTTTTTGTCAACGGCGACTATGTGATGTTTGTCATCGGCGGCGACTATTTGGACGCCAAAAACCCCGAGTCCGTCCTCCCCGAGAACCCCGTCACCACCAAGGACGCTGAAAAAATCTTCAACGAGTTCGTGGCAGCCCAGAAGGCAGTCAAGTAAGAAATTCCCCAAAACTCAGACCGCCCCGCCGAAAGTGTACGCTTTCGGCGGGGTGGTTTTTTGGTTTCAGCATTACGGTACAGCGGCAGAATACGGTGGCATTTAGTCCTTGCATATGGTAAAATGATGGCATCGGCAATGGGAAAAAGGCTGATATGATGTGAAATAAAGAAAAGTTTTCGTGAAAGATACAGGTGAGTGTATGGTCAAACAAGTTGCGATTGTCAGTTTGTCGCGGGGGATCCTCGGCGAGCCGTTTATGAAACACGAACTGAAAATCGGGTTGGAGCGTTTGGAACACTACGGTCTGAACGTCAAGTTTATGGACCACGCGCTATGCGGTCTGGAGTATCTGAATACACACCCG
>JAVXKN010000113.1:0-4546 GCA_036647315.1 Oscillospiraceae bacterium
TGTCTTCCAGCTCCTTGGGGCGATACCCGGAGATTGCCTGAGATAGGCGCAGGGCATAGCCGGAGCCGGTGTCCGGCGGTTTCGTGGCATCTGCCGATTGTGGCGTCAGCGAGGCATATAAATCGAAGCTGTCTGCCAGCGGTGTGGGCACCGGGGCATCCCCCGTACTCCACGCTAAAATCACCTGGTCGCCGTTGCGCTTGCCCTGCTTGTCGATGAGCCATTTGAGGGCGTTGTGGGATTTTTGCACCGCCTCACTGCTGATACAGAAGGCCTCCTCTTTGGTCGCAAAGCGGCCACGAAAGGTAAACCCCTTTTTGTCGTTGCCAGAAATCAGCTTTTCTTTTTCCCCCATCCACCGCACCGCCTTGGGGGCGTTCTGGGTGGGTACAGCTTGGACCCCAGTGGCATAGCACAGGCTTTTCGCGCCTGACAAGCTGCGCTGGTAATCGCCAAAGGAGTCCCACGCCGTTTTGTCGTCAAAAAGTTGGGGTTCCGGCGCGCCCTGCACGCGAAAGCGAAGGTAGACTTCCTCCTGTTTATAGCGGAAAATGGGCGGCGCAGTTCCCCGCTCCCCATTCCATTTCTCCAGCAACATTCCATCGTCACCACAGAAGAAAATCTGGTCCTGCACCAGGTCTGAAATCAGGGTCCCTTTTTTCAAATAGTCGCAGACCGCCTGGACGGAGGGATGCCCGTAGGGGGAGGCGCACCATGCCTCCAGCTGCTCCATGTAGCGCGCATATTGATGCGCCTTTTTCTCGCTGTGGGTCTGGTAGTCGCCGGCGAGATAGGGGAGCTTATCACAGAGGGGGTGGGGCTGAGGGGCTGTGCCGGTCCGGGAGGCGGAGCCTTCGGTACAGGGGAATATGGTCATTTGCTCCTCCTGCGCCAGCACGCGGGCATTGTGGGGCACCCAGTTACCATTGATATCCACCACAATTTCCACCTCTATATTCTTCGCCATGTGAAAGAGGGGCAGCAGGGGTCGGGGACAAAATACTTTCTTCCCGTCCTTATACCAGTGGACTTGGGGCATCACCCCAATTTGGCCTGCATTTCTGTCGTAGGTTTGTGACAGCGTTTCTACCCAGCTCATGGCGACACCTCTTCCCATAATGCGTCGCAGTAGCTAAAGTTTTTACCGGGGGTAAAGGCGGTGCCCGGAACGGTTTTCAGCTCCTGCACCATGTTGCAGTCCTCCGGGCGGGGAAAGTCGATGATGCCCTTGCGCATCACCGGTCGCCACAGGCGCACCTTCAGCGGTCCGCTCTGACTGCCGGGCGGATAGGTAAGCCCGTGAAGCATGACGCCGAAATCCAGCTCTGCCAACTCGTCGTAAGCACCTTGCCCCTCCCCAAATTGGCAGGGCTCTACATAGGCCTGACACTCCCGCGTGCCCAGAAAAACGTCCCGCCGTCCGCCCCGCTCTATCATGCGCTTGGCAATTTGATAATGCTTGTCCTCGTTGCGATCCCCCTCCAGCTCCGGTCGTGCCAAATTCCACTCAAAATGCGCCTCCACCTGATAGGCAACATCCTTTAAGTAGGTGTAGATGGATAAATCGTTTCCACCGCTGTACTTGATGGGCCGCGCGCCCTTGGACTGGGTCTGAATGACGTTGAGGACCCGCACACGGTCAATCACCCAGGACAGAGTAGGTTTCCAATAAACGGATTCTAAAATGCCCCTCAGTGCTTCGTAGGTTGGGATTTGGTAGCTGGTTTTTTCGCCGCCCACGCGAGTGAGGGGATCGCTAAAGAGAGCATACCGCCCGCTGACCAGAAAAGACACTTTGTTTTGATACTGCACGATTTTTCACGCTCCTTTCCTTTTTAATATCCTAAAAAGTCCAGCTGACCCGGACTTGTGGTGACACCATAGGTCTCGCTGTAATACTCCGGTCGCAGTGCCAGCGCACCGCAAGGAAGTGAGTAGATACCCGCCTTCCCAATGGCATCGGCCTGCCATGAAAAGAGGTTCACCCCATACTGCTGACCTCGGCGCAGTAGCTTTGCCCGGTCCTCCAGCCGCAAATTGTCAGATGCTAGGGCGGCAATCAAGTCCGCCCCTGCGCCGTAGGGCACCAGTACCGCCACGGTAGCACTATCGATGACCCGAAAACGCTTGCCTGCCTCGCAAAACGCCTGATTGAGGGGCTGGGAAAACACAACGTTTCGTGCGTTCTCCCCTACCTTGTTGCAGGAGAGCAAATCTAAAATCGAGCTGTCTCCATGGAGGGGCGTCTGTCCCTTCTGGTTCTTTTCAATGGGGTAGTCCATCTGATATTTTTGCGCTTCATAGTATAATTCGTAGTACCCTGCAATGGATTTTGGGGAGAGAATATCGCTGCCATATGCGGCGGGGTCTGCGTAAAACGCATCCAGAAAGTCCCGGCAAGATTTTTGTGCCGCCCGAATATCCGGCAAATACGTCAGATTTTCCTCTCGGTTTTCTACCAGATAGACGGTGCCGTATTCCGCTTCGCCGTTGCGGTTACATCTCCCTGCCGCCTGTGCCAGACTGTCCAGCCCCGCGAAAGACCGCACTACACATTCCGCCGATAAATCGACACCTGCCTCTATGAGCTGGGTGGTTATGCACAGAACCTTACGCGCACCGGGTTTTTGCTCTTGAATATCCCGCAGTGCACCCTTCAGTTCCTCCAAGATTTTTTTGCGGTGGGCCGGGCAGAGAGAGGTGCTGAGATGGAACAGTAGCGGCGGATCTCCGGCGGTGGCTTTAGTTGCCAGCCGGAGCAAATTGGCTGCCGCCGCTTTTGTGTTGCAAATCACCAGCATGCTACGCACATCGGCTAGCTTTTCTACCACGAAGTCTGCCAGTTGAGCGGTGGTAAAGGGCCCGTCTCTGCACATATCCACGATGTTCACCCGGCGCAGTGTTTCAAAGAGCGTTTCGTTGTGAGGCACCATCTGAATGGGGGTCGGCAGAGGAAAGTCGGTGACCGCCAATCGGGGCTGGGTGGCGGTACAGAAAACCACCGTGCTGTGGCAGATTTGGGTGAGAAAGGTCACCGCCAGGGAGAATAAATTCATACATTTCATTGGAATTGCCTGAATTTCATCCAAAACAATCACCGAATGTGCCAGACTTTGAAGCCGCCGGGTGCAGGTGTTGCCGCCGGCAAAAAACGTGTCCAAAAACTGCACCAGAGTAGTGAGTACCACAGGCGCGGACCAACGCTCGGTGAGTAACGCCCGGGCTTTTTCTGTCAGCTCATCCTCATCCGTTTGATTGGGATTATCTTCAAGCACCAAATTAGAGTGATGCTCTACCACAGTCTCATCCTGAGGGCTTAAATGCAGTGCTTTGCGGACATTATCGCACGTTTGATCTATAATTGACACGAATGGACCGATGTAAAAAATATGCCCTGCATCCTGCTGCTGCGCCGCCGTCAGCGCAAAGCGTAGGCCGGAGAGAGTCTTGCCCGTGCCGGTGGGTACGCAGAGCTCATAGAGCCCGGGGGGACCTAGGGCGGCGGTAAGGCAGGCATCAGAAATCTCCCCTCGCTGACGGTTCAGATCCGTGTCTCGCGGAAACTGCGCCAGATGCAGTTCCAGCTCCGCCGCCAACCGCCCCCAAAGGGGACGGCGAGGCTCCGGGTGCCGAGCAGGACAGTCGGCGTAAAAGCAAAAAGTATCGTAGCGGTCGGCATCCACCAGCGCACTGAGCAAGAACCGCTGTGCAAGTCCCAAAAGGAAGTAGAACGCAGGCTCCCGTCGGGGAAACGGCAGGCTGATTTGCAGGACGCTCTCGTAGAGCGTGCGTACCTCCTGGGTGGCCCGGGCAAATAAAACCTCCACCTCCTGTTCCGACTGGCAGGTTTCAAAAAACGCCGCTACGCTTTCCTCGTACGCCTCCGGCATCTTCGCCATGCGGTTCCGAAACGGAAACTCGCCCCCCACATCTCGACAGTCCATCATGCCCCCGTGGTGGGAGCAGACCGCCAGTGCAATCATCTGGGCCGCTAACTTACCGGCACCCGTTCCGTTGGCGTAATAGCGTTCATAGATGAGCTTGCCGCCGCCGGTGGAATGATCAACCTTGGTGCCGCCGTGGAGTAGCCGCAACGCGAACTTGGGGTTACAGCCTTTATTTTCGTCATGCACCCAGCCCGCAAGCGTAGCCGCAGCGGACAGCCCGCACCCACGGGCGGACTCCTCCGCCAACTGCGCCACCCCGCCGTCATGCTGGCAAACCGTCTGAGCCCTGCCGGTAACAGGGTCGAAATGCGCCAAATTGGTTGGGTCCATGATTTCCACCTCTTTCCTATTCTAATAAGGGTGATATTGCTTATTTCCCTGATTATACTGTGCCATCTGTCCCATAAACCGTACTATTGTGCCGTGAGAATCCTCTATTTCTCATTTTCATCATTATACCATAAAATTTTGTAGAATTAAACTGCGGTTTGTGCATTTTTACCTAGTGATGTTTTGTTCGGCGTTTCTGTTTCCAAAGATACCCATCACATCCTTCGGATAGGGAAAAGAAACCTGTTAATACTATCCCTGTCACATGA
>JAVXKN010000114.1:0-4450 GCA_036647315.1 Oscillospiraceae bacterium
AAGCTGGTTAGCGTGGGTTAAACTGTCAAACAATCAAAGCCGCTGACGAAGTATTTACTTCGTCAGCGACTTTTTTGTACTTTTGCGTATGGGTTATTTTGCCCCGATGTCGGTGCGATAGGCCATATCTGTAAAGCAAATTGGCTTTACGGCATCATAAGCCTTGTCAATGGCGGCCTGCAAGGTGTCGCCTGTGGCGGTAACGCCCAGTACGCGCCCGCCGTTGGTGACGATTTCAGACCCGTTCTTCCGTGTGCCGGCGTGGAATACCACCGCTTTTTCGCCGGCTTTTTCCAGCCCGGTAATGGGGTAGCCGGTCTCATATTTTCCGGGGTACCCGCCGGAGGAGAGCACCACGCAACAGGCGGCCTCATGGCTCCACTGAATGTCCAGTTTATCCAGTGTGCCATCGTGGCAGGCGCGGAAAATGTCCATCAGGTCGGTGTTCAAGAGGGACAGTACCGCCTGACATTCGGGGTCTCCAAAGCGGGCGTTGTATTCCACCACTTTGGGGCCGTTTTTGGTGAGCATTAGGCCGAAATATAATACGCCCTGAAAGGGACGGCCCTCCGCCTGCAGTGCCGCCATGGTGGGTGCGAAAATCTCCTCCATGCACTGGGCAGCAATGGCTTTCGTGTAATGCCTTGACGGGGAGATGGCACCCATGCCGCCGGTGTTGGGGCCCCTATCGCCGTCATAGGCACGCTTGTGGTCTTGGGAGGAGGGCATTACAGAGAGATGTTTGCCGTCCGCAAAGGCCAGCACGGTGACTTCCGGCCCCTCCATGCACTCCTCAATGACCACCCGGCTGCCGGAGGAGCCAAACCGTCCGTCCGCCATTACTTCACGGAGAAAAACCAGGGCCTCGTCTACGCTCTGGGCTACCACAACGCCTTTGCCCAATGCCAGCCCATCTACCTTTACAACGATGGGTGCACCCTCGCTTTGGACATATTCTTCTGCAGACGCAAGGTCTGTAAAGGCTTTATACTTTGCAGTTGGAATGTGGTATTTCTCCATCAGTTCTTTGGAGAAAATCTTGCTGGCCTCCAAAATAGCGGCGTTTTTCCGCGGCCCAAAGGCGGGAATCCCCGCCCCCTCCAAAGCGTCCACCAGACCCAGTGCCAGCGGGTCGTCAGGGGCCACCACCACAAAATCAATGGCGTTTCCCTGTGCCCAAGCAACCACCATCTCAATGTCAGTGCCTTTGAGCGGCACACAGGTGGCGATGGCGGCAATGCCGCCGTTGCCGGGTGCGCAATAGAGGGCGGTAACTTGGGGGCTTTCCGCCAGCTTTTGGCAGATGGCGTGCTCCCGCCCGCCGGAACCGATAACCAAAACCTTCATAAAAGTCTCCTTGTCAGATGAACCAGCCAAAACTTAGTGGTGGAACAGGCGGGTGCCGGTGCACGCCATAGCGATGCCGTATTTGTCGCAGGCGGCAATCACGTTGTCGTCCCGAATGGAGCCACCGGGCTGGGCGATAAATTGCACCCCGGACTTGTGGGCGCGCTCCACGTTGTCCCCAAAGGGGAAGAAGGCGTCGGAGCCCAGAGACACCCCGGTGAGTGTGGCAATCCAAGCTTTCTTTTCAGCGAGTGTAAAGGCTTCTGGCTTTACAGAAAAAGTCTCCTGCCAAACCCCGTCCATCAGCAAATCTTCATACTCGTCGGAGATGTACACGTCGATGGCGTTGTCCCGGTCGGGGCGGCGGATGCCGTCAATAAAGGGGAGGTTTAAGACCTTGGGATTTTGGCGGAGCCACCAGGTGTTGGCCTTGTTGCCCGCCAAGCGGGTGCAGTGAATTCGGGACTGCTGCCCGGCACCCACCCCGATGGTCTGGCCATCTTTGGCGTAGCAGACGGAGTTGGACTGGGTGTATTTGAGGGCAATCAGAGCCAAAATCAGGTCGTTTTTGGCGTTCTGCGGGATGGTTTTCGTGGCGGTGACGATGTTGTCCAGCTGGTCGGCTGTGACGGCTAGGGTGTTGTGTCCCTGCTCAAAGGTGATGCCGAAAATGTCCCGCCGCTCAATGGCGTCCGGCTCGTAAGCGGGGTCAATCTGCACCACGTTGTAGCCGCCCTTGCGCTTGGTTTTGAGAATTTCCAGTGCTTCGTCGGTGTACCCCGGGGCAATCACGCCGTCGGAGACCTCCATGGCCAGCAGACGCGCAACAGATGCGTCGCAGACTTCGGAGAGGGCGCACCAGTCGCCGTAGGAGGAGAGGCGGTCGGCACCCCGGGCCTTAGCGTAAGCGCGGGCGATGGGGGAGAGTTCCATGCCCTCCACAAAGTACATTTTCCGCTCAATCTCCGTCAGGGGGACCCCCAACGCCGCGCCGGCGGGGGAGACGTGCTTAAAGGAGGCGGCGGCGGGCAGCCCGGTGGCAATGTGCAGCTCACGCACCAGCTGCCAGGAGTTGAAAGCGTCCATAAAGTTAATGTAGCCGGGCTTGCCGTTCAAAACGGCGATGGGCAGCTCCCCCTCTTTCATGAAAATGCGGGAGGGTTTCTGATTGGGGTTACAGCCGTATTTTAATCCGAGTTCCTTCATAAAAAATGCCCCCTAACAGTATTTGTTGGTGATTTTGGATTCCGTCTTGCCGCTTGCAAGGTCGATGTACGCGGTGTACAGGGAGACTTTGTTGTCGCCGCTGAGATGCTCCCACAGCTTTGCGGAAAAGTCGTCCAGCGACAGGTTTTCAAGGGCCACGGTGATGGGATTTCCCTCAAAGGAGGGCAGGGGATTGCCGTCACCCTGATAGGTGCTCAAAAAGTGCCCCTGACCGGCTATGGGCTGTTCATATTCGTAGAAAAACCGCTGGCAACAGGCGGGATTTCCGTCGGCGGATTTGAGAATGGCCATGCGGTAGCTGCCGTCCGGGCGCACCATGCCGGAAATTCTGGGGGTGAAGTTGGGGCCGTCCGGCTCAAACTCCCGGGTACGCAGTGCCCGCACCCAGCCGCCGCCCAGCTTGAAAGCGTTGGCAACAGTGTCGGTCTGGTCGCCATTGGTGACAATGGTGGTGCCCTCCACTGTGCGGACAGGGTGGTAAATGATGAGGGAGGGGTCGGTCATTTTAGAGGGGGCGTAGGCCTCCGTGCGGATGCCGTCCTCGGTGGCGGTAAAGACCCGATTGCGGCTGTTGTCACTGCGGCCCATGATAAAATAGGCGATGACAGCCTTGCTGTTGTCCGCCGAGCGGCCCAGCAGAATTCCCCGGCCGGGATAAGGATTGCCTGCGAGTAATTTAAAAAGGTCTTTCATGTTACTGTACCTCCTTGATGATAACGGTGCGGCCTGCAACTGTAAGCCGTCCCGCGCAAAAAAGACGAACCGCTTCCGGCAAAATGTGGTGTTCCGCCTGCTCCATCACCCGCTTTTGCAGCACTTCCGGCGTGTCGCCGGGGAGCACCGCCACAGCTCTTTGCAAAACAATGGGCCCGCCGTCCGGCTCCTCATTGACAAAGTGGACGGTGGCACCGGTGACTTTTACCCCTCGGTCCAGCACCTTTTCGTGGACGTGGAGCCCATAGCACCCCGCGCCGCAAAAAGCGGGAATGAGGGCGGGGTGGACGTTCAAGATGGCGTTGGGGTACGCCGCCACAATCTCTTCCGTGAGAATGTGCAAAAACCCCGCTAGGACGATTAAATCGGCACCCAACTCTTTGGCTTTTGCGGTGAAAGCAGCCGTCATAGCCCGACTGCTCTCGTAGTCGCCCCGCGCCAGTACAAAGCCCGGCACACCGGCGTTTTTCGCCCGCTCCAGCGCGTACGCGCCGGGTGCGGAGGAGAGGACACCCACGATGGTGCCCCCCAGAGTTCCGGCCTGTTGGGCATCCAAAAGTGCCTGCAAATTGGTGCCCCCGCCGGAGACAAACACGGCAATTTTGGTCATACCAAAACCACGCCTTCGTCGCCCTTCACAACGGTGCCGATGACGTAGGCGCGCTCGCCGGCCTGAACCAGCACCTCCATGGCGTCCCCCACCTGCTCCTTGGGAATGGCGATCACCATGCCCACGCCCATGTTGAAGGTGTTGTACATATCCCGCATCGGGATATTGCCCGCCTTAGCAATCACGTCGAAAATCGGCAGAACAGGGAAAGCGGAGCACTGAATCTGGGCGGTAAGTCCCTCGGTCATCATCCGGGGCACGTTTTCATAGAGGCCGCCGCCGGTAATGTGGCTAATGGCACGGACGTTGATGCCCTGCTTGAGAAGCCTCAAAATGGTTTTTACATAGATGCGGGTGGGCTTCAGCAGTTCTTCGCCCAGTGTACAGCCCAAATCGTCCAGCTTGGTGTTCAGCTTTTTGCCGTCCAGTTTGAGGGCGGAACGCACCAGAGAAAACCCGTTGGAATGTACGCCGGAGGAGGAGAGACCGATTAAGAGGTCCCCCGCCTGCATCCCCTTGCCGGTGAGCATTTTTTCTTCGTCCGCAATGCCC
>JAVXKN010000115.1:0-4412 GCA_036647315.1 Oscillospiraceae bacterium
CAAAGCACGTCAATGGCGAAGAAGTGGAGCTGCCCGCGCTGGGCACCAATACCGCCAACGGCGAACTGGTGATGGGCACCAACGCCGAGTTTGAGCCCTTTGAATATGTGGGCGACGACGGGGAGCTGGCGGGCTTTGACATTGACTTTGCCAAGTACATCGCCGCCGAACTGGGCATGAGCCTCAAAATTGAAAACTTGGACTTCGACGCGCTCATCCCCACGCTCCAGAGCGGCAAGGTGGACATGGTTGCCGCCGGCATGACCGCCACCGACGAGCGGAAGCAGAGCGTGAACTTCACCACCGATTACTACGAGTCCACTCAGGCCATTCTGGTCCAGAAGTAAAAAACATTGCGTACACTGCAGAGGCTGTGCTACAATCGTAGCACAGCCTCTTGCGGGGTAAAAACGGAAGGAGCCTTTCCATGACTTTTGCAGAAAATTTTTACGCCGCCTTTTTTGAGGCGGACAGGTGGATGTGGTACCTGCAGGGTCTGGGGAACACCCTCCTCATCACCCTGGGAGCCATCGCCATCGGTACCGTCCTGGGTGCCATCCTGTGCCTCATGAAGTCCTCAGACCATAAGCTGCTCTCCGTCCCCTCAAGAATCTACATCGACGTGATTCGGGGCACCCCGGTGATGGTGCAGCTGCTGGTGATGTCTCTGGTGGTTTTTACGTCACGGGACGCCAACAAGCTGCTGGTGGCAATCCTGGCCTTCGGCATGAACTCCGGTGCCTATGTGGCGGAAATTTTCCGCTCCGGCATCGCCTCGGTGGATGCCGGTCAGATGGAGGCGGGCCGCAGTTTGGGCCTCTCTAAGGCCAAAACCATGCAGAAAATCATTTTCCCACAGGCCATCAAGAACTGCCTGCCCACCTACGCCAGCGAGTTTATCGTCCTGGTGAAGGAGACAGCGGTGGCGGGCACCATCGGGATTATGGATTTAACCAAGGTCTATTCCACCGTCCAGAGCCGCACCTACGACGCTACCGCCCCCCTGCTCATCATCGTGGTGATGTACTTCGCCGTCACCAAGCTACTGTCAATTCTCTTTGCGTACATGGAAAGGAGGCTGCGGGAAAGTGATAAACGTTAGTCATTTAACCAAATCTTTTGGGGAACATCTGGTGCTGGACGACATTTCAGAGCAGATTCTACCCGGGGAAAAGGTGGTTATCATCGGGCCGTCAGGCTCCGGCAAATCCACCTTTCTGCGGTGCTTAAACCTGTTAGAAACCCCCACCTCCGGGGAGATTACCTTCGACGGCACGGTGATTACCGACCCGAAAGCCGACATTAACGCCATCCGCCGCCAGATGGGCATGGTGTTTCAGCATTTTAACCTGTTCCCCAACATGAATATTCTGAAAAACATCACCTTAGCCCCGGTGGAAACCGGGCTACTCTCCCAAGCGGAGGCGGACGTTGAGGGGATGAAACTGCTAGAGCGGGTAGGGCTGCAGGACCGGGCGGAGTCTTACCCCGTCCAGCTTTCCGGCGGACAAAAGCAGCGCATTGCCATCGTCCGCGCCCTTGCCATGAAGCCGAAAATGATGCTCTTTGACGAGCCCACGTCGGCCTTAGACCCGGAAATGGTGGGCGAGGTGCTGGAGGTGATGAAAGAGCTGGCCCACGAGGGCATGACCATGGTGGTAGTGACCCACGAGATGGGCTTTGCCCGAGAGGTGGGGTCACGGGTGCTCTTCATGGACGGCGGCAAAATTTTGGAGCAAAACACCCCGGCAGAATTTTTCGACCACCCCAAAGAGGCGAGAACCGTAGAATTCCTCTCCAAGGTGCTGAAATAAACGGAGACGATGGCAGGACGGATTGCCACGTCGCCTGCGGGCTCCTCGCAATGACACTATTGCACAAATCCGGCAAGCCGTCCATGCATATAAAAATGCGGTATGAAAGAACTTCTTTCATACCGCATCTTTTTTTATTTCTGTTTGCTGTCCTTGAACCACTCACGAATTTGGGTCATCTGTTCGGGGGTGAGGCTGCGTTTCGGGAGGGTGAAGCTGGAAATGTTTTTGATGGAGGGGACCAGCAGGAAGGTGGCACGGGTCTCCATCAGCTTTTCCGTGTCTTTCCAAGTGAAGGTGTTGCGGTCATTCTTGTCGTAGTTGCGGATGACCTCCCAGCTCTCCGGGGAGAAGTTGAACTGGAACACCACGTTTTTATAATCGAATTTCGCGTAATTCGACCGGGTTTTCATTTCAAAAAAGAGGAGGACGGCGGGGATGAGGCTGACGGTAATCCACAGGTAGCCAATGCGGTCCGGCCCTAAAATAAAGCCCAGCACCACGCTGATGGCGACGATAATCAGCACAATTTCCGCCAGAAACCGGAAGGAGAACCGATGGACTGCTTGGACAAACTCCCGACGCTCCAAACCCTTGCTCTCGACATATAAGTTTTTCATCAGTATGCCACGCCCCAATCTACCATTTTTGTGGCGGGTTTGCCGCACACGGCGCAAACGTCGCCCAAATGCTCCTGATGTAAGGGGATGCAGCGGGAGGAAACCCCCGCCTCTTCCTTCATGCGAATTTCGCAGGCCTCGTCGCCGCACCACATGGTTTTGGCGAAGCCGCCCCGGGTAGCCATCTTTTCCTTGACCTCTTCTAAGGTGGCGCAGGCGTAGGTGTTGTCGTCCAAATTTTTCTTTGCCTTGGCGTAAAGGCCGTCGTGGATGGAGTCCAGCAGGGTCTTGATGGTGTCTTCCAGACCGTCCAGAGAGACGAAACTCTTTTCGCCGGAGTCACGGCGGACCAGGACGCACTGGTTATTCTCAATGTCCTTGGGGCCTAATTCCAAACGGATGGGCACGCCCTTCATCTCGTACTCTGCGAACTTCCAGCCGGGGGAATTGTCGGAGTCGTCCATCTTCACACGGAGGCCGGCCTCTTGCAGGCGGGCGAAGACCGCGCGGTTTGCGTCCAAAACCCCGTCCTTGTGCTGTGCCACGGGGATCACCACCACCTGAATGGGGGCGATGCGTGGGGGGAGCACCAGACCGTTGTTGTCGCCGTGGGTCATGATAATGCCGCCGATGAGCCGGGTGGAAACCCCCCAAGAGGTCTGGTGGGGGTAGGCCTGCTTGTTATCCTTATCGGTAAAGGTGATGTCGAAGGCTTTTGCGAAACCGTCGCCAAAATAGTGGCTGGTGCCGCCCTGGAGGGCCTTTTTGTCGTGCATCATGCACTCCACGCAGTAGGTGCGCTCCGCGCCGGCAAACTTTTCCTTGTCGGTTTTGAGACCCCGGGTGACGGGCATCGCCAAAACGTTCTCGCAGAAGTCGGCGTAGACGTTGAGCATCCGCTCGGTCTCCGCGATGGCCTCCTCGGCGGTGGCGTGCATGGTGTGCCCCTCCTGCCAGAGGAATTCACGGTGGCGGAGGAAGGGCCGTGAGGTCTTTTCCCAGCGGAGAACGGAGCACCACTGGTTGTAGAGTTTCGGCAGGTCACGGTAGGAGTGGATAATATTGTGGTAGTGCTCGCAGAATAGGGTCTCGGAGGTGGGGCGAATGCACAGCCGCTCCTCCAACTCGTCGGTGCCGCCGTGGGTCACCCAGGCGCATTCCGGGGCAAAGCCCTGAACGTGGTCCTTTTCCTTCTGCAGGAGGGATTCGGGAATGAGCATGGGGAGATACACGTTCTCGTGGCCGGTTTTCTTAAATTCCGTGTCCAAAATGTGCTGCATATTCTCCCAAACGGCGTAGCCGTAAGGGCGCATGATAAACAGACCCTTGACGCTGGTGTAGTCAATGAGCTCTGCTTTTTTGCAAACATCGGTAAACCACTTGGCGAAGTCCTGCTCCATATCGGTGATTTGCTCCACCTGTTTTTTGTTCTCTGCCATACTGATTCTCCGTTTCCATTTGTGTTTAGATTCAGAGACTATTCTATGTGATAATGGTGGAAAAGTCAAGAGGCGCATGGGGATGCAGAATCTAAAGCCTTCCCCCATGGGGAAATAATGCCCAGTGGGCATTATACAAATAAACCCTTCCTTAACCCGTGGTGCCCCAGTGCGCACACTGGGGCGGATGAGGGCGTCCTCAGGTATAAAATATCTATCACCTCCACAAACTGCCCCTAAAGGGGCGAGGTTATGGTGCGGGTTGGGATTTGGGAGCGGGACGAGGGGCTTTTTGAGGCCATTTCACGGGGGATACACACCATGGTGCCCCAGCCGGAGCTGCTCCGGGGGAGCCACCCGGCGGAGCTGTGCAAAAAGCCGCTGGATTTACTGGTTATTTCCCCCCACGCCGCCGGCTGGGCGGGGGCCGGGGTGATTAAAAGCCGCATTGTTCTCCTCCCCGGCTCGGCAGGGGCACTGTGCAAGCTCATTTCGGCGGAGAGTGCCGTCAGCTATGGCACCTCACCCCAGGACACCCT
>JAVXKN010000116.1:0-2652 GCA_036647315.1 Oscillospiraceae bacterium
CTTGCCGATATTGCCGCCCACATAGGGCGTACGACCGGCGGCCTCCAACATTCCCGCGATGATGGAGGTGGTGGTGGTTTTGCCGTCGCTGCCGGTGACGGCAATAATCGGACAGGGGCAGACTTCAAAGAAAACTTCCATTTCGGAGGTGATAACGCTCCCCTGCTCACGGGCGGCCATCAGTTCCGGGACATCCGGGCGCATACCCGGTGTACGAAAAATCACGTCGTGGCATAGATTTTGCAGATAATCCGGCCCCAGGTGCAGCTCCGCCCCAAGGCTCTCCAAATTTTCCGCCACCTCGCCCAGCTCTTTGTAGGTGCGTCTGTCGCAGGCGGTAACGGCGATGTCGGCCCGCAGCAGTAGCTGAATCAGCGGCGTATTAGAAACACCGATGCCGATAACCGCCACCCGTTTCCCCTGCAGAGACGCTAAATATTGCTCCATGGTGAGACTCATGTACGTCTCCCCTTTTCTTCAAAAATATGCTTCTATTATACCCCTATTTGGCTCTATTGACAAGGTAAACAGCGCAAAGTGCCCCGCTTAAAATGTTATAGCATTTCCGATTTTTATATGCTATAATGACGGAGCAAGTAAATTGGACAGCCGCGTGGTACGGCCGAAAGGCCCTCCATGAGGAAAGTCCGGGCTCCATAAGGCAAGAATAACGGGTAACGCCCGCCGAAGGCGACTTCAGGAAAAGTGCAACAGAGATAAACCGCCCTGTGGCAGCAATGCTGCAAGGTAAGGGTGGAAAGGCGGAGGTAAGAGCCCACCCGATGGTACGAGAGTGCCCATCGCTGTAAACTCTATTCGGAGCAACACCGTGAGAGGACTGGGGTTCGACCCCAAGGTTCGCCTGACCGTCCTCAGAGGTGGCTGGAGCGTATTGGCAACAATGCGCCTAGATAGATGGCTGTCTTCAATGACAGAACCCGGCTTACAGATTTACTTGTCTATTTGGAGGGACGGAGCCAGCCGCTCCGTCCCTCTCCCAATTTTGATGGCGCGGAGGTGCCTTTATGCGAAAGCGTAGTGTATTTTTTCTCGCACTGGCCTGTGTCGGCGTATTTGCCTTTGCCGCCGGCATTGCCATCTCAGGAAAAATGGACTCTATCCAGCTACCATTTTTCAAGAAAGAGCCTGTGGCGGACTATACCCAGCCCGCCCCCGCAAGCGACCCCGTGGAGGACAGCTTTTTTGCCCATTCCGCTTTTATTGGACATTCCCTTATTGAAGGGTTTGCAGGCAATAGCGGACTGACTGGCCCGGATTTCTATGCAAAAACCGGCTTCAGCATCCACAGTAGCATGAACTATGACAGCTTTGAGTTACCAGACGGCAGCTATGGGCGGCTGAAAACAGGGCTCTCCATGGCAAGCTACGACAAGGTATATATCATGTTTGGTATCAATGAAATCAGCATGGGCACCACCGCTTTTTCCCGTGATATGAGCGCGATGATTGATTTGGTGCGGGAATATCAGCCGGAGGCCACCCTGTACATTCTGGCGGTGACTCCCACCACCCGATACGAATCGGAGACTACCGTGTTCAGCCGTGACAACATCATGGGCTACAATGAGGCGTTGCAAACCCTTTGCGGGGAAAAAGAGTGCATTTTTGTGGATTTGTTCTCCTGCTTTGCCGACGAAAACGGGTATCTCCCCGACGAAAAATCCAGCGACGGCATCCACTTCTATTCCGAGCCCTATGTGGAAATGCTCCAGTATTTGAAAACGCACACCACTCCGTTTCTGTCTGATTAAACCTGTACATTACATCAAAAAACCGTACTGCCAGTGGCAGTACGGTTTTTTTGTTTATTCTTCGTCCCAGTTGTGGTAGACGTTTTGGACATCCTCATTCTCTTCCAGGAGATCCACCATTTTTTCCATGTTCTGAACATCCACTTCGGATTCCAGCTTGATGTAATTCTGGGGAACCATGGCCACATCAGCGGAGAGGAAACTATAACCCTTGACCTCTAACGCGGCGAGCACGGTACCGAAATCGTCGGGAGCAGTGGTAATTTCAAAGTAGTCCTCATCGGCGGACATATCAGAAGCACCACATTCCAGCGCGTCCATCATGACGGTGTCCTCATCCAAATCTTCACGCTCGATGATGATAACGCCCTTCTGGTCAAAGGACCAGGAGACACAGCCGGCGGCGCCCATATTCCCGCCGTATTTATCAAAGAGATGGCGAACCTCGGAGACCGTGCGGTTGCGGTTGTCGGTGAGCGCGTCCACGATGACTGCAACGCCGCAGGGGCCGTAGCCCTCGTAGGTGACGCTGACGAAATCGTTGGCGTTGCCGGAGCCTACTGCCTTGTCGATGGTGCGCTTAATGTTATCGTTGGGCATATTGGCGGCGCGCGCCTTAGCTAAAATCGTGGCAAGACGGGCGTTGTTATTGGGGTCTCCGCCGCCGCCAACCTTAACTGCCACAATCATTTCACGGGCAATTTTGGTAAAAATCTGAGA
The DNA here is from genome assembly GCA_036647315.1 of Oscillospiraceae bacterium. Taxonomy (GTDB): domain Bacteria; phylum Bacillota; class Clostridia; order Oscillospirales; family Oscillospiraceae; genus JAVXKN01. The sequence goes on from JAVXKN010000116.1 coordinate 2,493, forward strand.
GCGTTTGGCATCTACCGCTCCCTTTGTTTTCTGGATATTATGCCACTTAGAATGTCCTGACATGGTATCCTTCCCTTCCTCAACTTTACTAAATAGTTTATCATAGTGCGCACCAGAAGACAAGTCAAAATGTAGAAACGGTGCGATTTCACCCTTTAGA
>JAVXKN010000116.1:2752-4407 GCA_036647315.1 Oscillospiraceae bacterium
CTTTACTAAATAGTTTATCATAGTGCGCACCAGAAGACAAGTCAAAATGTAGAAACGGTGCGATTTCACCCTTTAGAGATAGCGAAATACCTCTTTGTGTACCTTTGAAATGGCGACCGGCAGGTCAAAAAATGCCTCCTGCAGCCAGTTCAGCAGTACCTGACAGACTGGGTTTTCCGTGGGAAAATGCCCAGCGTCGATGAGATTCAGTTTCTGGGCTGCACCGTCGAGAAACTGATTGTACTTGAGATCGGAGGTCACAAAGGTATCGCACCCGGCGGCGATGGCATAGGCCATCATATCCCCGCAGGCACCGCCCCCTACCGCCACTTTTTTCACCTGTTTGCCGCCGTCCACATAGCGGACGCCGTTGGCCTTCAGTTGGGTTTTCACCCGCATGGCGTAGGTCTCCACGTCGAAGGTCTTTCCTCCGGCAAGGGTACCGATTCTGCCGATGCCGTAGTCCTCGGAACCTACGGGTGCCAGCTGTTCCAAGTCGCAGAGGCCCAGTCGCTCCGCTAGTGTGTCGTTCACACCGCCCGCCGCAATATCCAAATTGGTGTGGCAGCAGATGGCGGCGATGTTGTTTTCAGCCAGTGCCAGAAGAATCTCCCCCAGCTGGCTGTCGTCACAGATGGACTTTGGCGCGTTCCAAATGACAGGATGATGAGAGACAATCAGGTTTGCACCCAGATTGGCCGCCTCCTCAATCACCGGCAGAGTAATATCCAGAGCAATTAAAATCTTTGTGACCGGCGCGTCCCTATGTCCGAACAGCAGACCGGCGTTATCGAAGGCCAGCTGGGTGGTGAACGGTGCCTTTTGGTCTAAAAATGCGTAAATATCGGCTACTGTTGCCATGAATCCCACTCCTCTTGCAGTTTGATCAGCGCGGCGCGAATTTCTCGGGTCTGGGGCAGACGCGCTAAATCTTCCGGCTTTTTGGACCGTTCCAGTCCGGCACATTCGATTTCCGCCTGACGGATGCGGCGAGTTAAGTACTCGTGACGCAGCGGGGCATGATCGCCTAGCTGCTGCTTTCCTGCCCAACATTCCGCCTGGGAAAACGGCGTTACTTCGCCGCCGGTGGCGGTTAAAATAGTGTAAAGTGTTTTACCTTCACACACTAGCTGTTCCAACGAGATTTCGTAACCGTTGCTCCACAGCCAGCGTCTTAAATCCGGGTGGGAGCTCATGGGCTGCAAAATAAGGCGGCAAGCCCGGGTCCATGGTGCGGCGGCCAAAATTTGAGAAATGACCTCCCCGCCCATGCCGGCGATGATGACGGTGTCCACCTCGTCGGGGCGGATACCCGCCAGCCCGTCGCAGAGCCGCAGGTCTACCCTGTCTGCCACCTCATGCTTTTGCACATTACGGCGGGCACGCTCTAGGGGTGCCTGTCGCAAATCGGAGGCAATCAGCCGCTCTACCCTGCCGGTTTGGATGAGCCAGGTGGGCAGATAGCCGTGGTCTGTACCCACGTCTGCTAGCCGCGCCCCTTGAGGGATTTCCTTTGCCACCGCCTGCAGGCGGTCTGTCAGTACAATGGGTTCCAACCACGTTCACCTCACAAAAAAGGAGCGGGCACTGCCGCTCCTTTTTTCGTCGTTTTGAAAATTACTGGGCTGCGGTAGCGGCTGCCAGCTGTGCCAGCA
>JAVXKN010000117.1:0-1769 GCA_036647315.1 Oscillospiraceae bacterium
GGCCACGTGGTGGCTCTGGTCATCTGCGACGCAGACGCACAGCTGCTGAAGAAAATGCACCTGGTCCACGAGGCCATTGTTGCCTCCGCCACCAACCCCATGGAAGTTCTGGAGAAGTCCCTGGCCGCCAACCACGGCAAGGAATACGACGTTTCCATCCTCATTGTCAACGTGGAAGCCTGCGAGATGAGTGCTATCCTCCCCGTCCGTGACGACGGCGTTGTGTACTTCTTCTCCATGGCCACCAACTTTGCCAAGGCTGCTCTCGGTGCTGAAGGCGTTGGCAAGGACATCACCATGATCGTCGGTAACGGCTACTGCAAGGGCCACGCCGAAATCACTCTGGCTGAGCTCAGAGAAAACAAGGAACTGAAGGAATACTTCGAGAAGAAGTATCTGTAAGTAGATTTTCCGTCTCCGCGACGCACTTCCTCAGATCTGGCATCGCGGCACCTTTGAGGTGTCCGATAATTTAGAAAGGGGTTCTACTACTATGACTTTTACAAACGCTTCTCGCCGCAAGGAATATTTCCCCAACGTTTCCGACAAAGATTGGAACGACTGGCACTGGCAGGTAGATAATCGCATGGAGACCCTGGAAGACCTGAAGAAATACATCACCCTGACTCCCGAAGAGGAAGAGGGCGTTAAGGCCTGCCTGGGCACCCTGCGCATGGCTATCACCCCCTATTACCTCTCCCTGATTAACCCCAACGACCCGTACGATCCCGTCCGTATGCAGGCCATTCCCAACAAGAAGGAAATGCATCAGTCCGCCGCTGACGAGCTGGACCCCCTCCACGAGGATGCCGACTCCCCCGTCCCCGGCCTGACTCACCGTTATCCCGACCGCGTCCTGCTGCTGACCACTGACCAGTGCTCCATGTACTGCCGTCACTGCACCCGTCGTCGTTTCGCCGGCCAGCATGATGCCAGCGTTGCAACCGAGCAGATCGACAAGTGCATCGACTACGTCCGTGACCACAAGGAAGTCCGCGACGTGCTCCTCTCCGGCGGCGACGTGCTGATGCTCTCCGACGAAATGCTGGAGTACATCTTCAAGAAGCTCCGCGCCATCGACCATGTGGAAATCGTCCGCCTGGGCTCCCGTACTCCCGTCGTGTGCCCCCAGCGTATTACCCCCGAGCTGTGCAACATGATTAAGAAGTACCACCCCATCTGGCTGAACACCCACTTCAACCACTCCAACGAGATTACCGTTGAAGCAAAAGTGGCCTGCGAAATGCTGGCTGATGCCGGTATCCCCCTGGGCAACCAGTCCGTCCTGCTTGCAGGCATCAACGACTGCGTCCACGTCATGAAGAAGCTGGTCAACGACCTGGTTCAGATTCGTGTCCGCCCCTACTACATCTACATCTGCGACCTGTCCATGGGCCTTGAGCACTTCCGTACTCCTGTCTCCAAGGGCATTGAGATTATTGAAGCACTCCGCGGTCATACCTCCGGCTTCTGCGTGCCCACCTTCGTGGTGGATGCACCGGGCGGCGGCGGCAAGACCCCCGTTATGCCTCAGTACGTCATTTCCCAGACCCCTCACAAGGTCATTCTCCGCAACTACGAAGGCGTTATCACCACCTACACCGAGCCCGAGCATTACGAAGAGAACTGCCACTGCGCTCACTGCGAAGCAGAGCGCGCCGGCAAGCGTGATATCTCCCTCATGGGTGTGGCAGGTCTTGAGCGCGGCCAGGGTATCTCCATGGAGCCCGCCAACCTTGAGCGTCACAAGAGAGAGCAATAAGCATCTT
>JAVXKN010000117.1:1868-4291 GCA_036647315.1 Oscillospiraceae bacterium
CTAACTTTTTTTGAATGGAAGTGACACGACTTGGACTCTAAACTACATCTTGACTTTAACAAGGTGGCCGTTGCCCGCACACATGCAAAGCACATTGCAGACGATATGCAGGCCTTTATCGACCGCCACACCACCATCACCGTGGAGCGTACCGTCTGCCGTTTGCTCGGCATTGACGGCGTGAACGAAGTGGAAGTCCCCCTGCCCAACATCGTGGCAGACCACCTGATGAAAAAGGGCGCGCTGGCACAAGGCGCAGCCTTCTACATCGGCAATGCCATGGCTGAAACCGGCAAGAACCCCCAGCAGATTGCTGAGGACATTGCCGCCGGCAAAATCGACCTCACCACTGTCCCCATGCACTCCGACGCTGACATTCAGAAGGCTCTGGCTCCCGTAGTCGCCGCCTCTCTGCAGAAAATCGCCGGCCGCCGCAAGCACCGTGAGGACTTCATCGCACAGCACGGCGGCGACAAAAAGGGCCCCTGGATTTATCTGATTGTTGCCACCGGCAACATCCACGAGGATATCATTCAGGCCACCGCCGCCGCCCGTCAGGGTGCCGACGTTATCGCCGTTATCCGCACCACCGGCCAGTCCCTTCTGGACTACGTCCCCTACGGTGCTACCACCGAGGGCTTCGGCGGCACTTACGCCACCCAGGAGAACTTCCGTCTCATGCGCGCCGCGCTGGACGAGGTGGGCGCGGAGGCCGGACGTTATATCCGCCTGTGCAACTACTGCTCCGGCCTGTGCATGCCCGAAATCGCCGCTATGGGCGCATTTGAAGGCCTGGATGTCATGCTCAACGATGCCCTTTACGGCATCCTCTTCCGCGACATCAACATGCAGCGCACCCTGGTTGACCAGTCCTTCTCCCGTGCTATTAACGCCTATGCGGGCGTCGTGATTAACACCGGCGAGGATAACTACCTCACCACCGCCGACGCTGTGGAGGAGGCTCACACCGTGCTGGCCTCCCAGTTCCTCAACGAGGCATTTGCACTGAAGGCCGGCCTGCCCGAAACACAGATGGGTCTGGGTCACGCCTTTGAAATCTCCCCCGACGTGGAAAACGGCTTCCTGTTTGAGCTGGCTCAGGCAGAGATGGCCCACGAGATTTTCCCCGACGCACCCCTCAAGTACATGCCTCCCACCAAGTTCATGACCGGCAACGTGTTCCGCGGTCAGGTGCAGGATGCCCTGTTTAACATGGTTACAATCCTCACCGGCCAGAAGATTCACCTGCTGGGCATGATGACAGAAGCCATCCACACCCCCTTCCTCTCTGACCGTTATCTGGCCATTGAGAACGCACAGTACATCTTCCGCACCATGCAGGATTTGGGCAGCGAGCTGGTATACAAAGAGGGCGGCATCATGGAGTCCCGCGCTGCTGAAGTGCTGGACAAGGCTCAGAACCTGCTGGGCGAAATTGAGCAGCTGGGTCTCTTTGAGACACTGGAAAAGGGCATCTTCGCCGACATTAAGCGTCCCCGTGACGGCGGCAAGGGTCTGGACGGCGTTGTGCCCAAGGCAAATGGTTATATCAATCCCTTTATGGCACCCATGATGGGAGGTGTTCAGGCATGAGTAACGGACTTTATCAGATCAGAGACAACAACGTAGATACCACCCTGGACCTCACAAAGCTGAAGCCCTATGGCGACACCATGAACGACGGCAAGGTGCAGGTCTCCTTCACCCTGCCCGTCAAGGACGACGACAAGGGCGCGGCTGCTGCCGCACTTTTGGCCCAGAAGATGGGCCTTGAGAACCCCAACGTCGCTCTCCGCCAGAAGCTGGACACCGCGTTCACCTTCTACGTTGTCTACGGCGCACTGTCCACCACCATCAACTACAACGAGCTGGTGGTTGAGGCTGTGGCTGACGAGGCCATGGAGATGGGCGAGTGCGACGAGTTCATCAAGGATCACATCGGCCGCAAGGTCGTGGTTCTGGGTGCCTCCACCGGCACCGACGCTCACACCGTGGGCATCGACGCCATCATGAACCGCAAGGGCTTTGCAGGTCACTACGGCCTGGAGCGTTACGACATGGTGGAAGCCATCAACATGGGCAGCCAGGTCACCAACGAGGAGTTCCTCGCCAAGGCCAAGGAAGTCCACGCCGACGTGCTCCTCTGCTCCCAGACCGTCACCCAGAAGGATGTCCACATCAAGAACCTCACCGAACTGGTGGAGCTCTGCGAGGCCGAAGGCCTCCGGGACAAGGTCATCCTCTGCTGCGGCGGTGCCCGTGTCACCCACGCCCTTGCAAAAGAGCTGGGCTATGATGCAGGCTTCGGTGCAGGCACCTACGCAGGCGACGTGGCAACCTTCGCCGTGAAGGAAATGGCCCGCCGTTTGGAGAAGTAAGTCTCCCAACCCCACAAAATAAAATCTCCGCCGACTGGTGACAGT
>JAVXKN010000118.1:0-1383 GCA_036647315.1 Oscillospiraceae bacterium
GTGAAGCTTGGCGGCATCGACCTCACAGAGCAGGTGCTCTCCCTCTCTGCCGCCGGGCGTTATGTCGCCGTACTCACTGCGGACTCTCTCCAAATTTACACCAGCGACCTGCAGCTCTACGCCTCCCTGGACACCACTCAGGGCGCGCGGCAAGCAGTGATGCGGGCGGATGGCACCGCGCTACTCATGAGCGGCGAAGCCGCTTGGGTCTATATCCCCGCATAAATTTGAACTTTGGAGGATTTTATGACGTACGCCTACATACTCCTGGATGTTGCCGTTTTGGGACTGCTCGTCCTCTTCGGGTTCTGGGGTGCGAAACGGGGTTTTGTGCTCTCCCTCTGCGGACTGTTTGCCGTGGTGGTGGCCATTTTTGGCGCGTCGCTGCTCTCCCACTATATCACCCCAATCATTTCCAACTTTCTCGCACCACACCTCACGCCCATCTTTGAAGGGTGGCTGGTGCAGGAGGGGGTGCCCCAGCAGAGCGGATTTCTCTGGCGAATGATGGAACAGGCACTTCTCCATTCCCTGCCGGAAACCGTGGCCGGTGCGCTACCACAAGTCACCACCGCCGCCGCGCTGGCCATCACCGTTGCGGGCTGGATTGCCAATGCCACCTCCTTTTTGCTCACCTTTATGGTGATTCTCCTCCTGTGGACGCTCCTCAGTCACGCCCTGAATTTGGTCTCTAAGCTCCCCGGGCTCAACATGCTCAACAAGACCGCCGGACTGATGGTGGGACTGATCAAAGGGGCTGTGGTTCTCTTTGTAGGGGCGTGGGTACTGAAGCATTTGGACGGTTTTGTGCCGCCGGAACTCACCGCCCAAACCACCCTGTTCCGCTTTTTCATGACGATGAATCCCATGACGCTGATAACGATGCTCTGATGTAAATTTTACAAAGGATATTGGTGATTTGAATGAATATTCCAAACACGCTCTCTCTCTTTCGCCTGGTGCTGGTGCCGGTTTTTGGGGTGACTTTTTTCGGGGACTCCCCCGCTGCCCGCTATTACGCCGCCGCCATCTACGCGCTGGCCTTTCTCACTGACATCGCAGACGGCTGGATTGCCCGGCACTTTAATCAGGTCACGAAGCTTGGGCGGATTTTAGACCCACTTGCTGACAAGCTCATGACCTTCACTGTAATTATTTGCATTACAGTGAAAGGTATTGTCCCCCTGTGGGCTGTCGTAATTTTCTTTGGCAAGGAAATTATGATGGGGCTGGGGGCACTGGTGCTGTACCGCAAGACTGACGACGTGATTCCCGCCAATATCTGGGGCAAAATTTCCACCGGGTTCTTCTTTGTGGTATGCGCGGCACTGGTGCTGTTCCCGCAGATACCCAGTGTTTGGGCCAACGGGCTCATGGCTGCCG
>JAVXKN010000118.1:1390-4233 GCA_036647315.1 Oscillospiraceae bacterium
TATTTGATGATTTATCTCAAAATGGGGAAAAAGCAAAAAGATTCATAACAGGTTCATAAATAGGTGTTACACTAAGCACAATTTTTCAAATAAGAGACCATTTTACCGCGTTTTGTAAAGGAGCGACCCGATGATGCAACCCACACTCTGTTCACGTTGCCAAAAAAATCCTGCCGTTATTTTCATCACCAAGATGGATGGAAATGACACCAAAAGTGAAGGTTTATGCCTAAAATGCGCCAAGGAACTCCACATCAAGCCGGTGGAGGATATGATGCAGAAAATGGGCATTTCTGATGAAGATTTAGACGGCATCACCAATGAGATGATGTCCGCCTTTGGCGGTGCTGAGGGGCTGGAAGGCCTGGTAGCACAGCCCGGTGACGAAGAGGCTGACGACGATGACGACGACGGCCGCACCGCCACTTTCCCGTTTTTAAGCAAGCTGTTTGGCAGTGCCATGAATCCTCCCACCCCCACTCCCGACCAGACCCCCACGCCGGGCCGCACCGAACGCAGCTCTCGTGACGAAGCACCGGGCGGCAAGGGCGAACGGGCACCCAAGCGTAAATTTTTGGAGAATTACTGCATCTCCCTCACCCAAAAGGCCGCCGATGGCAAGCTGGACAGGGTGATTGGTCGGGACGCGGAGCTCTCCCGCGCCATTCAAATTCTCAACCGCCGTCAGAAGAATAACCCCTGCCTCATTGGCGAACCCGGCGTAGGCAAAACCGCCATCGCCGAGGGGCTGGCTCTGCGGATTTTCAATCATGACGTACCTTACAAGCTGCTGGACAAGGAGGTCTATCTCTTAGACCTCACCGCTCTGGTGGCGGGGACCCAGTTCCGGGGCCAGTTTGAAAGCCGGATGAAGGGGCTGATTGAGGAAATTCGCAAGCTGGGCAATATTATTCTGGTCATTGACGAGGTCCACAATATTGTGGGTGCCGGCGATGCCGAGGGTTCTATGAACGCGGCAAATATCTTGAAGCCCGCCCTCTCCCGGGGTGAAATTCAGGTAATCGGTGCCACCACCCTCACCGAGTACCGCAAGTACATTGAAAAGGACGCGGCGTTGGAGCGTCGGTTCCAGCCCATCACGGTGGAGGAGCCCTCCATTGAAGACGCTGTGGAGATTATTAAGGGCATTGCGCCCTACTATGAGGAATTCCACCACGTCACCATCTCCCCGGACATCTCCCGTCTGGCCGTCACCATGAGCGAGCGGTATATCACCGACCGCTTTTTGCCTGACAAGGCCATTGACCTCATTGACGAGGCCTGCTCCGACGTGAACCTTCACAACAAGGCGCTGGCTCGCACCATGGCTATCGACAAGGAGCTTGCCGATTTGGAAAAGGAGCGGGAGGTCATTTTGGCGGCGGAAAGCCGGATGAAGCAGGCGGAAAATCCCACTGACGCACAAAATGCCGAAACGGAAAAAACCTATCAGCGCATTGCGGAACTCAAGAGCATTGAACTGCGCCTCACCGGCGAAAAGGATGCCCTTTCTGCGGAGGCCGCGCCTCCCCTCACCGCCGCCCATCTGGCACGGGTCATTGAACTGTGGACAAAAATCCCCGCCTCCCAGATTCAGGCACAGGAGTTTGAGCGGCTGGCACAGCTGGAAACCCGCCTGAAAGCCCACATTGTGGGTCAGGACGAGGCGGTTGCGTCTGTCGCCGCCGCCATCCGCCGCGGGCGGGTGGGCATCTCCCCCAAGCGGAAGCCTGTTTCCTTTATCTTTGTGGGTGCCACCGGCGTGGGCAAGACGGAGCTGGTGAAGCAGCTCTCCTCCGACCTTTTCGATACCCCCGATTCCCTCATCCGCATCGACATGTCGGAGTATATGGAAAAGCACACAGTGTCCCGCCTCATTGGCTCACCTCCCGGCTATGTGGGCTACGAAGAGGGGGGCCAGCTCACCGAGGCGGTGCGGCGGAAGCCGTACAGCGTGGTGCTGTTCGACGAGATTGAAAAAGCCCACCCGGACGTGTTCAACATCCTACTGCAAGTATTGGATGATGGCCGCATTACCGACAGTCAAGGCCGCACGGTGGACTTCAAGAACACCGTCATCATCTTAACCTCCAATTTGGGCAGCGAATTTCTGCTGGAGGGCATGGGGGCGGACGGCCAGATTGCCCCGGAGGCCAAAAGTCAGGTAGAGGCACTGCTCAAACGCTCTTTCCGGCCGGAATTCTTAAATCGGCTGGATGAAATCGTCTTTTATAAGCCCCTGTCCCGGGAGAATGTCACCGCCATCTTGGACCTGATGGTGGCGGCACTGGGGGGCCGCTTGGAGGAGCAGAATATCTCCGTCACCCTCACTCCGGCGGCGAAAGCCGCCGTTATGGAGGGTGGGTACGACCCCCTCTACGGTGCCCGCCCCCTCCGCCGCTATCTGCAGCACACGGTGGAGACCCTTTTAAGCCGCGGCATCCTCTCCGGGACGGTAAAGCCCGGCGACAAGGTGACGGTGGACGCGCAGGACGGCGTTCTAGTGCTGAAATAAGCGAAAACACCCCATCGCCGATTTGACCGGCGATGGGGTGTTTTTTCATTCTGTCAGCTCCATCACCGATACCTCGTAGGCGGTGCGCTGGGTGCTGCCCTCCGGGGTTTCCTTGGTGTAGGGGCGGCTTTGGAGCCTGCCGGTGATGGACAGGTGGTCCCCAATCTTTTTTTCGCCGCACTGCTGGGCCAGATAGCCCCAGGCGATGCAGGGGAGGTAGTCCGCCCGGCTGTATTTGCGGTTCACCGCCAGCATCAAATCGCAAATTTCGCGGCCTAAGGGCGTGCGACGAAGGGTGGGTTCTCGGCAGAGGGAGCCCCGGAGATTC
>JAVXKN010000119.1:0-4226 GCA_036647315.1 Oscillospiraceae bacterium
AATGGACAGCGAGTACATCGTAGAAATGGGGCACATCACCAAGCGCTTCCCCGGTATTATCGCCAACAACGATATTTCCCTGGGCATTAAAAAGGGTGAGATTTTTGCTCTGTTGGGCGAAAACGGCGCGGGCAAATCCACCCTTATGAGTATGCTCTTTGGCATGTATGAGCCGGACGAGGGGGAAATCCTCATCCGGGGCAAACTGGAGCACATCTCCTCCCCCAACTACGCCACCCGCCTGAACATCGGCATGGTGCATCAGCACTTTAAGCTGGTGCAGAACTACACCATTGCGGAGAATATCATCATGGGCATTGAGCCGAAAACCAAGCTCTGCGGCCTGCTCCCCATGGTGGACTTGAAGGGCGCCAACAAGAAAATCGCCGCCCTCTCCGCCCAGTACGGGTTAGAGGTGGATCCGGAGCAGAAGATTGAGGATGTGAACGTCTCCACCCAGCAGCGGGTGGAAATCCTCAAAATGCTCTACCGCGAGGCGGAAATCCTGATTTTTGACGAGCCTACCGCCGTTTTGACCCCTCAGGAGATTGACTTCCTGCTGAAAATCATTCAGGGTCTGCGGGACGGCGGCAAGACCATTATCCTCATCACCCACAAGCTGGAGGAAATTAAGCAGGTGGCAGACCGCTGCGCCATCTTAAACCGGGGCAATCTCATTGACGTTTTAGACGTTGCCACCACCTCCACCCAGACCATGGCAAACCTGATGGTGGGCCGGACCGTGGACTTTACCGTCGAAAAAACACCCCCCAAGTTCGGCGCAGAGGTGCTGAAGGTAGACCACCTCACCGTCCACAACGCCGACGGGTTCCCGGTGGTGAAGGACGTCTCCTTCTCCGTCCGTGGGGGCGAGATTTTCGCCATCGCCGGAGTTTCGGGCAATGGACAGACGGAAATTGCCGACGCGGTGGCGGGGATGATTCCCGCGGCCTCCGGCAAGGTCATCCTCCAAGGGGAGGACATCACCCACAAGACCGTGCGGGAGCGGGCGGGCATCTCCTACATACCAGAGGACCGGCAGAGCGTAGGGCTGGTGCTGGACTTCCCGCTGATGGACAATTTGGCCCTGAAAACCTACTATCAGCCCCCCTTCTGCCAGAAGGGGATTCTCCACCACGACGCTTTTGACCGCTACGGCGAAAAGCTCATCGGGGAATACGACATCCGTAGCGGGCAGGGCATCCAGACCTCCGTGCGATCCATGTCCGGCGGCAATCAGCAGAAGGCCATTATCGCCAGAGAAATTGAGCTCTCCTCCCCCCTGATGATTTTCGTCCAGCCCACCCGTGGCTTGGACATCGGCGCCATTGAGAACATCCACCGCCAGATTTTAGAGGAGCGGGAGAAGGGGCGGGCCATTTTGCTGGTCTCCCTAGAGCTGGACGAAATTATGGGTCTGGCGGATACCATCGGAGTGATTTACAGCGGCGAGCTGCAGAAAATTGCGCCTGCCGATTCTCTCACCACCAATGAGGTGGGTCAGTTTATGATGGGGGTGAAGGGCGCATGAAGAAGGAAAATCCTGTGAAGCGCGTCTTCCTCCAAGTCATGGGAGACGAAAAGCGGCAGAAAATCACCATCCCCATCTTTGCCATTCTTCTCAGCCTGCTGGCAGGCACCATCGTACTGCTGATTCTGGGCAAAAACCCCTTCACCGCCTTTGCCAGCTTCCTGCAGGGGGCGGGGGTTCTCCCCAAGGGCTCCTACGCCGGCAAAAAAAGCCAGCTCACCGACTTTATGAGCTTGGTAAACGCCTGGACGCCTATGCTGTTCGCCTCCCTCTCGGTGGCGGTGGCCTTTAAGTCGGGGCTATTTAACATCGGCGTCTCCGGGCAGATGCTCCTCTCTGGTCTGGTCGCTACCCTTTTGGTGGGGTACAGCCCCCTGCCCGCACTGGTGGCAAAGCCTATGGTAGTTATCATCGGCATCATCACCGGCGCACTGGTGGCCGCCCTCATCGGCTTTCTCAAATACAAGTGGAACATCAACGAGGTCGTCTCCGCCATCATGCTCAACTACATTATTCGGTACTCCGCCAGCTTTGTGGTAAAGTATTTTCTGGCAGACCCGGTCTCTCGGCAGTCCAAGGCCATCACCGCCGCCTCACGGCTCTCCCTGATGGACACCCCGGTGTTTGGGCTGAAAATGGACATCCCGCTGGGCATTATTCTGGCCATTGTCGCGGTGTTTGCCGTCAAGTTCCTCTTTCAGAAAATGCGTCTGGGCTTTGAGTTTCGGACTATCGGCGCAAACCCCAAGGCAGCCCGGTACATCGGCATCAACGTGGGGCGCAATCTGATTGCCACCATGGCTCTCTCCGGCGCGCTGGCAGGGCTTGCGGGCGTGACCTATTTCATGGGCTACTACGGCTCCATCCAGCCCGATACCCTGATTTCCACCGGCTTTGACGCCATCGCCGTCTCCCTTTTGGGCAACTCCAACCCCATTGGCATTGTGTTCTCCTCCTTCCTGATTACCGTCATCGACAAGGGGAGCACCTACATGAGCTCCACCGTGGGCGTGCGGCAGGAAATTGGCGCACTGATTACCGGGCTGATTCTGCTCTTTGCGGCCTGCGGCGCGTTCATCAGCTATCTGCTGGGTCGGGCGCGGCAAAAGGAAGAAGACGCGCGCCTACTGCTCAAAACGCCGCCCTCTGACCCAGTTGGCGGAAAGGAGGCGGGGAAATGAACATTGTAAACACCATGATTATCGACGGTCTCTCCTTCGCCCTCCCCCTCTTTATTATGGCCATCGGCGGCATCTACTCCGAGCGCAGCGGCGTCACCAACCTGGCCATCGAGGGTCTGCAGGGCATGGGCGCGTTTGTGGGCGCACTGGTGGCAACGCTGGTCAGCGGAATGTTCGCCGCCGGCAGTCAGGCACCCATGTTTATCGCCATGCTCTTCGCCATGCTGGGGGGCATGATTTACTCCCTGCTCCACGCGGTTTTGTGCGTCAAATTTAAAGCAAATCAGGTCATCAGCGGCGTGGTCATTAACATTCTCGCCATGGCGCTGACCACCTTCCTCACAAGCCAACTAAACGCCACCGTCTTTGGGGCGCCCTCCAACAAATTTGTCCTCTCCACCTCCCTGCGGCTCACCGTCCCCGGTCTCTCGAAAATTCCCGTTCTGGGCGCAATCTTCACCAACATCTACCCCTTCGAAATCGTCATTCTGGTGGTGGCGCTGGTGGCGTGGTACGTGCTGTACAAGACCCCCTTTGGCCTCCATCTGCGGGCCTGCGGCGACAACCCCCACGCGGTGGATGCCGCCGGTATTGAGGTGGGCAGAGTGCGGTTCGGGGCCGTCATGGTCTCCGGCGCGCTGTCCGGTCTGGGCGGCATCTGCTTTGCCTACTCCATCTCCGCCCAGTTCTCACCCGGCATCTACATGGGCTACGGATATTTGGCCATCGCCGCCCTGATTTTCGGCAACTGGCAGATTCTGCCCACCCTGTGGGCCTGCCTGATTTTCGGGTTTGCACGGTCCGGCGGCTTCGCCCTCACCCAGGTGCTGGGCCTCCCCTCTGCCTTCTCCGACGTGTTTATGACCCTCCCCTATCTCATCACCCTCCTGCTGCTGGTGTTCTTCTCCAAGTCCAACCGAGCACCCCGAGCACTGGGCGAGATTTACGACAAGGGGAAACGATAACGCATTCCCAAACTCTGGTTCGGTTCAAAATAAAGGAAAGAGGTTGTTACATGAAAAAGCAAAATCGCATCATCAGCATTCTCCTGTCCCTGACTCTGGTTGCCTCTCTGGCGCTTCCCGCCACCGCTGCCCTCATTCGCCGCACCATTGAAGTGGATGGAGGCCTCAAGGTCTACTCTGAGGACTCCGCAGTCAAGACCGTAGACGCACACGGCAAAGCGGTTGACGTATTCGCCTCCGAAGGCACCACTTATCTCCCCGTCCGTGCCGTTGGCGATGCACTGGGCCAAGATGTGGGCTGGGATTCCACCACCAACACCGTCTACCTCAGCGAAAACACCGCAGATGCCAAGGATGCGGACTATCTGAACACCTATTTCAAAATCGAGCCCTTCAAGGGCGAGGTCACCCGCAGCGTATTTGACGCCGCCCTTGAAAAGCTGGGCGGTACCAAAACCGCCGGTACCGGCGCACTCACCGTAGCGGAAGCTGTCAAGTCCGCCATCGCTGTTGCGGGCATGAACGAGCTGGCTCTGACCTGCACCGCCT
>JAVXKN010000120.1:0-4221 GCA_036647315.1 Oscillospiraceae bacterium
CCTTTGGTGCGGAACAGCTCATTGTGACCGCCTTGGAGGAGCTGCTGCTGCGGCTCCACAGGGGGGTGCCTGCCGCCGGGGTGGACGACCCGCTGCACAGCCACGAAAAGTCGGAATTTCTCACCCGGGTCACGTTATATCTGGAGGCCAATCTCAGCCGCAACCCCACCTTGGCGGAGGTCTGTCGGGACAATTTGGTGGGGCGCAGCCGCCTGCAACAAATTTTCCGCAGTGAGACCGGGGGCGGCGTGATGGCCTATCTGGGCCAGCTGAAAATTTCCGCCGCCCAGCGGATGATTCGGGAGGGAAAACACAACTTCACCGAAATCGCCTCCGCACTGGGGTACCAGTCCATCCACTATTTTTCCCGGCACTTTAAGAAAGTCTCCGGCATGACCCCCAGCGAGTACGCCAACAGCGTCAAACGGCTGGCGGATAAGACTAAGGCACCGTAAAGTGCACTTTGCCCCGGTTTATAACCCGATTGTGCAAATACTTTGGCACACTGTCTATTTCTTTTTCTCCATAGAGCAGTTAAAGTAGGAAGTATCAAAACAAACCTTAAAGGAGTGCTTTTTATGTCTATTTTAGTCAGCGGCGGCGCCGGGTATATCGGCAGTCACACCTGTATTGAACTGATGAAAGCCGGCTATGAAATTCTGGTGGCCGACAACTTTTCCAATTCCTGCCCGGAGGCACTGGCCCGGGTGGAGCAAATTTCCGGCAAGAAAGTCCCCTTTGTGGAGATTGACCTGTGCGATGCCGTGAAGGTGGAGGCCCTCTTTACCGCCCACCCGGAGATTGACGCTGTCATTCACTTCGCGGGCTATAAGGCCGTGGGCGAGAGCGTAGAGAAACCTTTGGACTACTACACCAACAACCTCACCAATACCCTGGTGCTCCTAAACACCATGAAGCGGCACAACGTCCACAACTTCGTCTTCTCCTCCTCCGCCACGGTGTACGGCGACCCCCACACCGTCCCCATCACCGAGGATTTCCCCCTCTCCACCACCAACCCCTACGGGGCCACCAAGCTCTACATTGAGGGGATTTTGAAGGACTGCTGCCACGCGGACCCCACCTTAAATGTGGCATTGCTGCGGTACTTTAACCCCATCGGTGCCCACGAGTCCGGCCTCATCGGCGAGGACCCCAACGGCATCCCCAACAATCTGGTGCCCTACATCGCCAAAGTCGCCGTAGGCCAGCTTGAAAAAGTCCACGTCTTTGGAAACGACTACAAGACCCCCGACGGCACCGGTGTCCGGGACTACATCCATGTGGTGGATTTGGCGGCGGGCCACGTTGCCGCACTGAAAAAGCTGGACACCAAATGCGGCTTATTCATCTGCAATCTGGGTACCGGCAATGGGTACAGCGTTTTGGACGTGATTCACGCCTACGAAAAGGCCTGCGGCAAGACCCTCCCCTACGCCATTGACCCCCGCCGGCCCGGCGACATCGCCGCCTGCTACGCAGACCCCAAAAAAGCGGCAAACGAGCTCCACTGGAAGGCCCAGTTCGGCATCACCGAAATGTGCGCCTCCTCTTGGAAATGGCAGAGCATGAACCCCAACGGGTACAAAAAATAACGGACGTTTAGAGGAGAGATTTAGAATGAATAAACCTGTATTAGTTGTCATGGCTGCCGGGATGGGCAGCCGCTACGGCGGTCTGAAGCAGATTGACCCGGTGGGCAATTTCGGTCAGCTCATCATCGACTACTCCATCTACGATGCCCGTCGCGCCGGTTTTGAGACCGTAGTTTTCGTCATTAAGCACGAGATTGAGGACTCCTTTAAGGCTGCCATCGGCGACCGGCTCTCCAAGGTGATGGATGTGCGCTACGCCTACCAGCAGGTGGACGATTTGCCCGCCGGGTACACCGTCCCCGAGGGCCGCACCAAGCCCTGGGGCACCGCCCACGCCCTGTTAGCCGCCCGGAACGTGGTGGACGGCCCCTTCGCCGTCATTAACGCCGACGACTACTACGGCCCCGAGGCCTACAAGGAAATTTACAACTACCTCCTGAACAATCCCGACGGGGACGGGGTCTTTGAGTACGCCATGGTGGGCTACCTGCTCCGCAACACGGTTTCCGATGCCGGCTCTGTGGCCCGTGGCGTGTGCGTCGAAACCGGCGACCACTATCTGGAAACCGTCACCGAACGCACCAACATTGAAAAGGTGGGGGAGAACGGCCGCTTTAGCGAGGACGGCGGCGCGACTTGGACCCCGCTGGACGGCAACACCATCGTCTCCCTCAACTTCTTCGGGTTTACGAAAAGCTATTTCGCCGAGGCCGCCGCGCGGTTCCCCGCATTTTTGGACAAGGCCATCAAGGAAAACCCCATTAAGGGCGAGTATTTCCTCCCCAGCGTGGTGAGCCAATTAACCACCGAGGGCAAGGCCCGGGTGAAGGTGCTGAAGAGCCGCGACAACTGGTACGGCGTCACCTATCACGACGACAAGCAAATTGTGGTAGATGCCATCGCCGCCAAGACGAAAAGCGGCCTTTACCCCGACAATCTTTGGGAGGTATAAACACTATGGCTACTGCAGAACAGAGTATTCACGAGGCACTGGCCGCCTTTGAATTCGGGGCGGAATTGGTGGGTGCCGTCCGCTTTGGCAAGGGGCACATTAACGACACTTTCGTGGTCCACACCCAGCCCCCGGAGGACGACTGCCGCCGGTTTATTCTCCAGCGGGTCAGTGCCGCCGCTTTCCACCACCCCGACCAGCTGATGGCCAACATGGTGGGGGTCACCACCTACCTCAAAAAGATTATCATCGAGCGGAGCGGGGACCCGGAGCGGGAGACCCTCACCTTTATGCCCACCAAAACCGGCGAGAGCTTCTTCACCGACAGCGAGGGCCGCGCATGGCGGTGCACCCCCTTTATTGAGAACACCGTCTGCATCCAGTCCGCCGAAAACCCGGCACTGTATGCCGCCTCCGCCCGTGCTTTTGGCAGATTCCAAAAACTGCTGGCAGGCTACCCCGCTGACACCCTCTATGAGACCATCGAAAAATTCCACGACACGGAAAACCGCCTAAAGCTTTTCAAAAAAGCCTTGGAGCTGGACGTGATGGGGAGAGCCAAAGAGGTAAAAGCAGAGGCGGACTTCGTGCTGGCTAGGGCGGACGACTGTAGCGTTGCACTAGAGGCCCTCCGGGCGGGCAAGCTGCCCCTGCGGGTCACTCACAACGACACCAAGATTAACAACGTCCTCATCGACCGCCAGAGCGGCGAGGGGGTTTGCATTATTGATTTGGACACCGTGATGCCCGGCCTCTCCATCAACGACTTTGGGGACTCCATCCGGTTCGGTGCCAACCACTGTGCCGAAGACGAGCGGGACCTCACCAAAGTAAACTTCGATTTGCCCCTCTTTGAAACCTACGCCAAAGGCTTTCTCGGCGAGGCGGGGGACATCCTCACCCCGGAGGAAAAGGCCTACATGCCTTGGGGTGCTAAGCTGATGACTTTGGAATGTGGCATCCGCTTCCTCACCGATTATCTGGACGGCGACCACTATTTCGCCACCCACCGCCCGGGCCAGAACCTGGACCGCTGCCGCACCCAGTTTAAGCTGGTGGCGGACATGGAAAAAGCGTGGGACGATATGGCGGGCATTATCATCAAGTATTCCTAAAAAAAGCTGCAAAAAGCCCCGGTTCTTCCGAATTATTTTGGAAGAACCGGGGCTTTTTTTAGAAATTCATCAGCACGTCGGCAGTGAAGATGCCCTTTTCGGCGGTGATTTGGAAACTGCCGCCGCTGTGCTCGATGATGCCGCGGACGGAGGAGAGGCCGATGCCCTCCCCCTCGTGCTTGGTGGAATAGTACACGCCGTCACGGAAATCCAGCGCACCGCTGTAACTGTTTTCCACGGACAGTGCCAGCTGGTGGCCCACCAGCTCCCCGCAGACGGTGAGCGTTTTTTTGCCCGACTGCTGGCTTTGGAGGGCGACTACGGCGTTTTCCAAAAGATTGCCCAGCACTACGGACAAATCGGTGTCCGCCACCGCCAGCACCTCCGGCAGATAGACCCGGCAGGACACCTCCGCCCCTGTCTGCCGCGCCTGGACGATAAAGTGCCGCAGGAGGTAATCTGCCGCCTTGTTGGCGCAAACGGAGGGTTCCCCCTCCTGGAGCGTTTCCTCCGCGTAGCGGGAGAGGTATTTTTGCGCCTCGGCGTACTCCCCCTCTTG
>JAVXKN010000121.1:0-4196 GCA_036647315.1 Oscillospiraceae bacterium
CCGTTCAGAAAATTTTCAAAAAGCTCTTCGACCAGGGCGACATTTATAAGAGCAAATATGTGGGCAAATACTGCACCCCCTGCGAGAGTTTTTGGACGGAGACCCAGCTGGTGGACGGCAAGTGCCCCGACTGCGGCCGCGAAGTTCAGGACGCGGAGGAGGAGGCCTATTTCTTCAAGCTCTCCAAATATCAGCCTGCCATTGAAAAGCTGTACGCCGACCACCCGGACTTTTTAGAGCCCGCCTCCCGCCGGAATGAGATGATTAACAACTTTCTAAAGCCGGGCTTAGACGATTTGTGCGTCTCCCGCACCAGCTTTAAGTGGGGTATCCCTGTGGACTTCGACCCGGGCCATGTGGTGTACGTCTGGGTGGACGCGCTCACCAACTATATTAACGCGCTGGGCTACGAAAACGACCAGTATCACGACTTTGACAAGTTCTGGCCCGCCGATGTCCACTTTGTGGGCAAGGAGATTGTCCGGTTCCACGCCATTATTTGGCCCGCCATTCTGATGGCTCTGAATCTGCCCCTGCCGAAAAAAATCTACGGCCACGGCTGGCTTCTCATGGACGGCGGCAAAATGTCCAAGTCCAAGGGGAACGTGGTAGACCCCGCCATTTTGACCCAGCGGTACGGCGCGGACGCGCTGCGGTACTTCCTCCTCCGGGAGTTCCCCTTTGGGTCTGACGGCAACTTTAGCAACGAGGCACTGATTACCCGCATCAACGCCGATTTAGCCAACGATTTGGGCAATCTGGTCTCCCGCACCACCGCCATGACGGAGAAATACTTTGGCGGCAAGCTGCCGGAAACCCGGACAGCCACCCCCGAGGACGAGGAGCTTGTGTCCATGTGCACCGCCCTCCGTGGCAAGTACGAGGCCCAGATGGACCAGTACGCGTTCCAGTCCGCCCTGGCTGAGGTCTTTAACGTCATCGGCAGGGCCAACAAATATATCGACGAGAATAAGCCCTGGGTGCTGGCGAAAACCCCGGAAACCATGCCCCGCCTCGCCGCCGTCCTCTACAATCTTTTGGAGAGCGTCCGCATCTGCGCCATTCTTCTCACCCCCTTTATGCCGGAATCCTGCGACAAGATTTTCGCCCAAATCGGCGCGTCTGCCGCCATTACCGACTGGGCATCTGCCGCCACATGGGGCCTTCTCCCTGCGGAAACCGCCGTCACCAAAGGGGAAAACCTGTTCCCCCGCATCGACATGGCGAAGGAATTAGAGGACTTAGAAGCTGCCGCCGCCCCCGCCGCTGAAACGGCAGCGGAGCCGGAGGCGGAACACATCACCATCGACGACTTTAACAAGGTGGTCTTCAAAGTGGCGAAAATTTTGGACTGCACAGCGGTGCCCAAGTCCTCCAAGCTTCTGTGCTTCACGCTGGACTGCGGCGAGGGGAAAACCCGCCAGATTCTCTCCGGCATCCACGAGTATTACGAGCCGGAATTCTTAATCGGCAAAACCGTGGTGGCCTGCACCAACTTAAAGCCCCGGAAAATGATGGGCATTGAGAGTAACGGTATGCTCATTTCCGCCGTCCGCGAAGTAGACGGCAAGGAAGAACTGCATCTTTTAATGCTGGACGACGCTGTCCCCGCAGGCAGCCAGCTCTGCTGATATGACGCTGTTTGACACCCACGCCCACTACACCGACGAGGCCTTCGACAGTGACCGTGACGCGGTGCTTTCCGGCCTTGCCGCCCAAAACGTGGGACTGGTGGTCTGCCCGGCGGACACCATCGAAAGCTCCAAAGCGGTAATTGCACTGACAAGCCGGTACGACTTTTTGTACGCCGCCGTGGGGATTCACCCCCTGTCGGTAGCGGATCAGCCCACTGGCTGGCTGGAGGAGTTGCGGGTTCTGGCGAAAAAGCCCAAGGTGGTTGCCATCGGGGAGATTGGCCTTGATTATTTCTACGAGGCGGACAGCAAAATTGCCCAGCAGGAACTGTTGGACAAACAGCTGACGCTGGCGGAGGAAGTGGGGCTCCCCGTGATTATTCACGACCGAGAGGCCCACGCCGACTGCCTGAATTTGGTGCGCCGTCACCCCAACGTCAGAGGGGTATACCACTGCTATTCCGGCGGGATTGAGGACGCTAAGGTGCTCTTAAACCTAGGCTGGATGCTGTCCTTCACCGGGGCCATCACCTTCAAAAACGCCCGCCGTGCCCTAGAGGTCATCGAGCAGCTGCCCATGGAAAAAATTATGATAGAGACCGATTCCCCCTACCTTGCCCCGGTGCCCTTTCGGGGGAAACGGAACGACTCCGGCTACGTCCATCTGGTGGCGGAGAAAATTGGGGAACTGAAAGGCATTTCAGTAGACGAGGTGGCGCGCATCACCACGGAAAACGGCAAAAAATTCTTTGGTATCAAGGATTAAAAGGAAGCGGACGTTATGGAGACCATCACCTATGAATATGAGGGTAGCCTCTATGTAAACCTCACCAATCGCTGTGACTGCAACTGCGTCTTTTGCCTGCGGCACAACGGCCACAAGGGGTCTATCTACGCAGACGATTTGTGGTTGGAGCACGAGCCCTCCAGAGAAGAAGTGCTGGCGGATTTCGCTGCCCGTGACCTCACGAAGTACAGCGAAGTGGTGTTCTGCGGGTTTGGAGAGCCCATGTTCCGCACCGACGATTTGCTCTTTTTGGCGGGGGAACTCAAGCGGCTTTACCCCCAATGTCCCCCGCTCCGCATCAACACCAACGGCCACGCAAACCTCATCTGCGGCCGTGACGTGACCCCGGAGCTGCAAGGCAAAATCGACGTGGTCTCCGTGTCGTTAAACGGTGCCACAGCAGAGGATTACTGCGCCGTCACCCACCCCAAGGAGGGCGAGAAAGCTTACAATGCTATGCTGGATTTCACCGCCAAGGCGGCAAAATACGTCCCCAGCGTTGTGATGACCATTGTGGACAAGGACGACAAGACCACCGATTATGTGGAGGTCTGCCGCAAAATCGCCCAGAGCCTAGGTGCCACCCTGCGGGTGCGGGAGTTCATTCCCAACTAGGCGGCAGTCATCTCCGCGAAGGCCTCCGCCTCCGTGTCGGCGGAAAAGACGAATTTCCCGCTATAATCGTAGACCTCAACGTGTCCGCGGACAAACCGAATTTCATAATGCATACAAAAAACCTCCTATACCGTAATCTTCTGGATGATTACAGTATAGGAGGTTTGCTGTCCCATAAACGGGACTATTGTTTAGCGTCTTTATAGCGCATATTGGGGTAATATTCAAACAGTCGCTCGTCCGGGTAGTGCTCATCTAAGAAGATGGTGAAGGGGTCTTTGGCGGGGATGTGCTGCTGCCGATTATCCAGCCGCCACAGAGCCGCGCCGGAGACGAGGCAGTTGGCAACCATTAAAATGCACAGCACCCAAGTGAGGGGCTTGCCGATTTTGTTGGGGATTTTCCCAATCCAGCGGCACATCCGGGGGTAAATATCCTTCACCCACACTAGGGCGGCAAGGCCCCAGAACATACAGTACAGGAGGTTCACACGTCCGTTAATGTTGAAGGGCATGGCACTGTAATCCCAAAAGCTGGTGCCGAACGCCACCTCTTGAAGCCATGAGCAGAGGTATTCGTACACGCCCCCAATGACGGTGCCCCCTAAGAAAATCCACAAATCTCGGAGGAAGAGGAGCTTTTGAAAGCAGAGGGTGAAAATGACGGCACCGCCGCCCCACACCAGACTAAAGGGGCCGTACAGAACGCCGGAGCGGTTCATTAAAACCCCGGCGGTGGCCCAGCAGAATAGGATTTCTACAATGCACCCGATAAAGCTGGCGAGGAAAAACACCCAGAAAATTTTGTAAAAGTTAATGCCCCGGGCAAAAAAGCCGGGGATGGTCTCCGAGGTGGGGGTATGCTCATGTTTGTTGCGCTTTGGGCGGTTGCCGGTGCGCTTTGCGGTTTTGAGGACGGGCTGGACGCTAACAGTATTAGGCATGTGTGGTGGTCCCTTCTTCAGATGTAAAAACGGCCTCAAATTCTTCGGCGGACATGACCTCATTCTTCAGCAGAAATTGGGCGATGGTCTCCAGTTGGGGTCTGTTTTCCTCCAAAATCACCTTGCAGCGGTCTTGAGCACCGTCTACCAGCTTGCGAATTTCCACGTCGATTTTCCCGGCAATGTCTTCGGAGTAGGTCTTCTGCTGGGCCATGGA
>JAVXKN010000122.1:0-4134 GCA_036647315.1 Oscillospiraceae bacterium
CAGGCACCCTGGCAAGCCATCCCCACCCGCACCCAGCAGTTTATGAGCCGCATGAGAGATGCCGAGGTGCTCTTTTTTGAGCCACCGGTAGAGCGGAGCGACCACAATTATAAAAAACCGGGCCGGCAAATGCGGCCTAACGTCACCGTCTACACTCTGCCGCCTATGTGGAGCAGTAACATGAAGCAGGGCTTTCTGTTCCAGCGAGACTGCCAGCGGTTGGGGACCTTTATTCAGAGCAAAGAACAGGAGCACCGCTTTCGGGAGCCGCTTTTATGGGCCGCCACCCCGCTGGCTATCCACCTTTTGGACTATCTGGCTTACAAGAGTTTGGTTTACGACTGCGACCGCTACTGGACGGAATTTCCCCTCCAATGGGAAAGCGATTTGGCACTGGCCTCCGACCTGATTTTTGCAGCGTCCGCCGGACTGGTGGATCGGCTTTCCCCCTGCAGTAACAATATCGCGCTCCTCCCCAACGGCTGCAATTATCCCATGTTCTGCCGGGAAGATTTGGACACTCCACCGGGTCTGGCAGAGCTGCAGGGGCCGGTGATGGGCTTTTGCGGCACAATTTGGAAAGATTTAGACCTGTCTCCTGTGGTCGCTATCGCCCGCAGGCATCCCGAATGGAACATTCTCCTGCTGGGCCGCACGGAGCACAACCCCGCCCTCGCCACGCTGCAAGGATTGCCCAACGTGCGCTTTTTGGGTCGCCGTCCTTTACTGGAAGTGCCAGAATATGTGCAGCGTTTTCATGTATGCCTAGATTTGCGGCGCACCGGCTCCTTGGGGGATGATGTGATTCCCTCACGGGTCTACGAGTATTTTGCCGCCGGCAAGCCGGTGGTGCGGATGTGCTTTCCCGGTCAGATGGCGGAGTTTCCCGACGTGATGTCCGGCGTTTACGACAACGAGGAATTTATCCGCGCCTGCGAGGCTATGCTGGTAAACGATGCGCCGTGGCTGCCCCTTCAGCGGCGAGATTACGGCGCGGCAGCCGCCTGGAATATGCGGGCGGACCAGATATTGCATATCCTCGAAAATAGTTGTCTTTGCTAACAAATTTTTTGTTTTTTGCTGTTTTCACCATGGTTTCGTGCTTTTTTTGTTCTTCCTTGTGTAAGCATACGAAATTGCATTTCACCCCTTGCAAAGCCCGCCAAAATTCGCTATGATTGGCTTGTATTTAAGGCGAAGGGGTGCGCATTTTATGGTGATTTCTCCTCAGTATGGTCAGCGTGAACACCGCATTTTTTTCATAAGCCGCAATGCGTCCAAATATACGAGGTAACCCCGCAGACTGTTTGCTATGCAAACAGTCTGCTTTTATTTTAAGAAGAAGGTGCTTTCATGTCACTCAAGGTAGCAGTCATTATGGGTTCTGACTCCGATTTAGAGACTCTGCGCCCCTGTTTTGCCCGGCTCAAGTCCTTTGGCATCCCTTACGAAGCCCGTGTTATTTCCGCCCACCGCACCCCCGCTGTGGCGGAGACTTTCGCCGTGCTGGCACAGCAGAACGGCTTTGGCGTTATCATCGCCGCCGCCGGAAAGGCCGCTCATCTGGCCGGCGTTCTGGCTGCCTACACCACCCTGCCTGTCATTGGCGTACCCATTAAAACCTCGCTGATGGGTGGCCTTGATTCTCTTTTATCCATGGTACAGATGCCCAAGGGCATTCCGGTGGCCTGCGTGGCTGTGGATGGGGCGGACAACGCCGCCATTCTCGCCGCACAGATGCTGGCACTCTCCGACAGGGCACTGTCCGAACAGCTAAAGGCCTTCAAAAAGGACATGGCGGACGAAGTGGCGGAAAAGGACAAACACATTACCGACAGAATTTAACCCCCAAACTTTTTTATTTTGATGGAGGAAACACACATGGAAAAGAAACTGATTTACACCGGCAAAACCAAGAACGTCTACACAATGGAAAACGGCAACTACGAGCTGAAATTCAAGGACGACTGCACCGGCAAAGACGGGGTATTTGATCCCGGCGAAAACTCCGTGGGTCTCACCATCGACGGCGTGGGCGATGTAAACCTGCGGATGTCCATTTACTTTTTTGAGAAAATCAACGCTGCCGGCATCAAGACCCATTTTGTCAGCGCGGATTTGAAGAACACCACCATGGAGGTGCTCCCCGCCAAAATGTTCGGTCAGGGTCTGGAAATCATCTGCCGGAACAAGGCTGTGGGCAGCTTTACCCGCCGCTACGGCGAGTACATCGCCGAGGGCGCGGACCTGCCCTCCTATGTGGAGGCCACCTTTAAGAACGACGAAAAGGGCGACCCCCTTGTCACTGAGGACGGGCTCATCGTACTGGGTGTCATGACCGCACAGCAGTACGACGCTATCCGTGACATGACCCAGAAAATCACCAAAATTGTAGCGGACGACCTGAAAACCCGGGGCCTCATCCTCTATGATATCAAGTTTGAATTCGGCTATGATGCCCAGGGCAACGTGATGCTCATTGACGAGGTTGCCTCCGGCAATATGCGGGTCTACAAGGACGGTGCGTATGTAGACCCCATGACCCTTTCCGCACTGTTTTTCGCATAAGATGGGCGGATTTTTTGGGGCAATCTCCAAGCGGGACTGCGTGCTTGACTTGTTCTTCGGCGTGGACTACCACTCCCATCTGGGCACCCGCCGCGGCGGCATTACCATCTACGACGAAAAAGACGGCTTTCAGCGGCAAATTCACAGCATTGAAAACTCCCCCTTTCGGACCAAGTTTGAAAAGGATTTGGCGAACTTTCACGGTTGTAGCGGCATCGGCTGCATCAGTGACTCCGACCCCCAGCCCCTCTTAGTGCGGTCACATCTGGGGATTTACGCCATCACCACCGTGGGCATCATCAACAACGCTGAAAAAATCGTATCTGAGTTTTTCAGCGACGGCGCGGTGCAGTTTATGGCCATGAGCTCCGGAAAAATCAACGCCACCGAGCTCACCGCCGCACTCATCAATCAAAAATCCACCCTCACCGAGGGCATCCGCTATGCCCAAGAGGTGATTGACGGCTCCATGACCCTGCTGATTTTAACGCCGGATGCCCTCATCGCCGCCCGTGATAAATATGGCAGACTGCCAGTGCTTATCGGTAAAGACGGGGACGGCTACTGCGCCTCCTTTGAGTTTTTTGCCTACCGCAAGCTGGGCTATGAGGACGCTTACGAGTTAGGGCCCGCAGAAATTGTGCGCCTCACCCCCGATGGCATGGAGCAGCTTTCACCGCCGGGGAAAAAGATGAAAATCTGTGCCTTTTTGTGGAGCTACTACGGCTACCCCACCTCCCGGTACGAGGGCATTGGGGTGGAGATTATGCGCAATCGGAACGGCGGGATTATGGCCCGGGAGGATCGGCGGCGTGGACTGACCGAGGGTCTGGACTACGTTGCCGGGGTGCCCGATTCCGGGGTGCCCCACGCCGTGGGCTACGCCAACGAGAGCGGCGTTCCCTTCGCCCGACCCTTTATCAAATACACCCCCACCTGGCCCCGCAGTTTCACGCCGGACAGCCAGAAGGTGCGCAACCATGTGGCAAAAATGAAGCTGATTCCCGTCCCCGACCTCATTGAGGGCAAGCGGCTTTTACTGGTGGACGACAGCATTGTGCGGGGCACCCAGCTGCGGGAAACCGTTGAATTTCTCTACGATTGCGGCGCGAAAGAGGTTCACATTCGCGCCGCCTGCCCGCCCATTATGCACAACTGCAAATACCTGAATTTTTCACGGAGCAATTCGCCCATGGACTTGCTGGCCCGGGCCACCATTCAGGAACTGGAGGGTGACGAAGGTCAGAAGCATCTGGAGGACTACGCCGACCGAGACACCGATCGGGGCCGCGCCATGACCGACTGCATCTGCCAAAAGCTCCACTTTACCTCCCTTGGCTACCAGTCCCTTCAGGGACTTTTAGATGCCATCGGCATGGACCCCTGCAAGGTCTGTACCTACTGCTGGACAGGCAAAGAGAATGAAGGAGGCACACAATGACGATTTCAAAATCCGACTCCTACGCCGCCGCAGGCGTGGACGTTACTGCCGGCTACGAGGCAGTGAAACGCATGAAGCCCATGGTGGAATCCACCTACATCCCCGGCGTGATGGGGACATTAGGG
>JAVXKN010000123.1:0-4071 GCA_036647315.1 Oscillospiraceae bacterium
CAAATAGCCGTCGTACCACATGCCAATGAGGGGGATGTCCTTGTCGGCGTACCCCAAAGTGCGCATGAGGACGGTGACAGCCTCGCCGTACTTGATGGTGCTGTTGGGCTCAAAGCGGCCGTTCCCCTTGCCCAGCATGAGGGCGGGTGCATCTTTGGAGGGGGCGGTAGCGGCGGCGTTCACATAGCCCAACGCCCAGCCGGAGGTCATGTCGGAAAAAATCACTCTGCCGGCGTTGATGGCGGCCTCGCCGCCGCGCCCCATGGCAATGAGTGCCATTTTGCAAAATTCTGCACGGGTGAGGGAGCCGGAGGGGTTAAACTGCCCGTTTCCGGTGCCGTCAACCACACCCAGATGGTAGAGAACCTCTGTGGCGGCCGCGATTTTCGGGTCGGAGACATCCGTAAAGGTGGCGGCGTTCACCGGGGCTACCAAGAGAGAGGCGGTGAGTGCCACAGAGAGGACGAGAGGCAAAATACGGTTTCTTTTCATAGTGTATCGCTCCTTTGGCTGAGAATAGTTAGTCGGCACGGAGGGCCTCCACGGGCTGCAGGCCGCTGGCCTTGATGGCGGGGTAAAGACCGAAGATAACGCCCAACAGGACGGAGACTACCAGCGCGGTGGCTGCCATGGTGGGGTCGGGCTGGACGATGTAGCCCAGCTGCATCTTGCAGTAAATCCATGTGGTGGGATAACTGAGCAGGATGCCGATGATACCGCCTAGGCCGCAAATCATGCAGGCCTCAATGAGGAACTGGACGATAATGGTTTTTCGCTCCGCGCCGATGGCCTTGCGGATGCCGATTTCACGGGTGCGCTCGGTGACAGTGACCAGCATGATGTTCATAATGCCGATGCCGCCCACCAAAAGCGAGATGGCGGCGATGCCGCCCAAGAGCCGCTGCTGGCCCTCGTTGGCAGAGGTGATGCTGTCGATGGACTGGTTGTTACTGTAAACGTTAAAGTAGCCGTTGGTGGTGGGGGACTGGGGGTCCCCGATGAGGCCCGTGAGGAAGCCGTTTAGACGGGCGATGGCCTCGTTGGTGGAGGATTTGCTCTTGGCCTTCACCACAAACTCGCTCCAGTTGGAGCTGATGCCCATGCCGCCTGCCGCTAAGGCCCGCTGGGCGGTGTAGGGGAGGAGCAAAACGTTATCCATGGACCACTCGTTGCCGGAAAAGTCCTTCTGTGCGAAGACCCCCACCACGGTAAAGGGTACGCCGTTGATGGTGATTTTCTTCCCGATGGGGTCGGAGTACCCGAAGAAAAGCTCCTTCACCTTAGACCCCAAAACGCAGACGCTGTTGTATTTCTTAAAGTCCACGATGGATAAATCCCGACCCGTTTCGACTTTGAAAGCGTTGCACATACTCCACTGGTCGCTGCCCAGAAGAATCTGGGGCTGCTGCTGCATCCCTTCGGAGGATTTTACGCCGTATTGCACGTTGCCCCAGGTGCTGGTGGAGGGGGTGACGCCGTCCACCAAATCCGTTAGGGACAGGCAGTAATCGTAGATGCTCTGGAACATTCCGTCGCTGGAAACCCCCCACTTGGAGGCGGAGACGTTAATCTGGTTGGTGCCCATGCTCTCCATCTGCTGGAGAATTTTGGCACTCTCGCCCTTGGCGTAGGACACCAGCGTAATGACGGCGGTGAGGCCGATGATGACACCCAGCATGGTGAGGAGGGTTCTGCCCTTGCGCGCCATGATGGACTTTGCCGCCAGCTTAAAAGCTTGACGAAAATTCATAACCAGTCCACCTCCTGCTTTTCGTCGGAGACGATGACACCGTCGGAAATCCGCACCACACGGGGGATGGTGGCGGCGATGCCGTTGTCGTGGGTGATGAGGATAATGGTGGTCCCCTCCTTGTATAACCGCCGCAAAATCTCCAAAACGTGCTGGCCGGTTTTGGAATCCAGCGCGCCGGTGGGTTCGTCGGCCAGGATAATGGGGGGGTGGGTGGCGATGGCCCGGGCGATGGCGATGCGCTGCTGCTGACCGCCGGACATCTCCGTGGGCTTGTGGTCCTTGCGGTCTGCCAAATCCACACGCTCCAGCGCGTCCATCACCTGGTCGTGCCGTGCGGCGGCGCGGATGCCCTGATAGATGAGGGGCAGCTCCACGTTCTCGTAGGCGGACAGGGCGGGAATCAAGTTAAAGCCCTGAAAAATGAATCCAATCTGCTTGTTGCGGACGTGGGAGAGCTGGCGGTCGGAGAGCTGTGACACGTCCTGACCGTCCAGTAAGTAATCGCCGTAGGTGGGCAAATCCAGACAGCCGATTTGGTTCATCAGCGTGGATTTTCCCGAGCCGGACTGGCCCACGATGGCCACGAACTCCCCCCGGTCGATTTGCAGGGAGATACCGTTCAAAGCCCGCACCTCGGACTCCTCCCCCTCGTTGTAAATGCGAAAAACGTTGCTAATATCTATGAGCATGGAATCACCTCGGTTATTTCTACAATTTAAGGGGGAAGGGTTAGCCTACCATCATGCCGCCGCCCATGCCGCCGCCCTCAGCACCGGCGGGCATCACATTGGTGTAAATTTCGTCCATTTCGTTGAGGCCCTCGGTGATTTCCACGTTGGAGTTGTCCGCCAGACCCAGCGTGACAGGGACGGCGTAGAAACCGGCGGGAACGTCCCGGGCGATGTCCTCGGAGAGCTCCAAAGCGTTCTCCGGCTTGGAGGGGGCCTTGAGCCACACGGCGGTCACGTCGCCCGGCAGGGTCTTGACGCACTGGAGGGGGATGATGATGCAGTCCATGCTCTCGGCGGCGACGAAGGAATATTCCAGACCCATGCCCGCCATCAGCGTGCCGCCGGCATTGTCCACCTTCACCACGGCGGGGTAGGTGGTGACACCGTTTTCGTTTTTGCCCACCACGGCGATGGAGTCCACGGTGCCCATGTAGGAGCCGCCGTCGTAGCCTTGGAATTCGATGCTCATGCCCGCCTTGACGTACTTGACGTTCCGCTCGTCTACCTTAATATCAATGGTCATAATGGCGTTATCGGAGATGGTAATGGCCTGCAGGCCGGAGGCCACCTCGTTGCCCGCCATCAGCGCGCAGTCCACCACAGTGCCCGACATGGGAGCCACGGCGGAGAAGTCCGCCAGTGCCTTTTCCGCGTCGGTGACTTTTTTCGCCGCGTCCTCTAAGGTCTTGTTGGCGGCGGCGACCTGCTCCCGCTTGGCGGTGAGTTTCGCGTCAATATCCTGGGTGCCCTGTACTAAAATCACTTGACCTTCCACCATGGCGGCGTAGTTCATCAGACCCTTCACCTGCTCCACAGGCCCGTCGGTTTTGGCGGAGATGGTGGTGGTTTTGTAGTAGGAGAAACTGCCGCTCTCGTAGGGGAGAATCTGCAGCCCGGCGGCGGTTTTCGCGGCGGCGGAGGCGGACATACCCGCGGTGAGTGTGCCGGGGTTTTTCACCACGAACACCACCTCAAAGGTCTTGCCGCCCTCGGGGACGATGCGCTCCACTTTGTTCACGGCCTCTACGGTGCCCCGGAGGGTCGTCATGGCGGCGGGCACGGAAATATCCACCGTCTGCCCCACTTTGAAGGCGTTTTCAAAAGCGTAGCTGTAATATAAGGAGAGTTTCAGCCGGGTGTCGTCCACCAATACGCCGATTTTCGTGCCGGAGGTCAGATGATCCCCCACCACGGTGGTGGAAACATCGGTAAGCTTGCCGGCGTGGGGCGCGCGGATGGTGAGGTCGGCGCGGGACTGCTCCAGTGCCCCCAGTTCCTTGTTCATCACCACCATGCCCTCCTGCTGTTTCTGCAGGGACTCACGGGCGGCCAAAAGTGCCTCCTCGGCGGCGGCAGACTGAATGACAAAGAGGGGGTCGCCCTGCTGCACCATCTGGCCCGGCTTGACAAAGACCTCTTGGACAATGCCCGCCGCGCCCAGCGTAATGGTCGCGCTCTTGTTGGCGCGGGCAAAGCCGCTGCCGGTGACTTTGTTGGTGATGGTGCCCCGTGTGGCAAAGTCGGTGAGGATGTTGCCGGAGGCCTTGCTGTCGGAGAAGGCGAATTTCCATACCAGAAATGCGCCCA
>JAVXKN010000124.1:0-4033 GCA_036647315.1 Oscillospiraceae bacterium
GGGCCAGCTCACCGAAAAAATCCGCCGGAAGCCTTACTCAGTGGTACTTTTTGACGAAATTGAAAAAGCACATCCCGACGTGATGAACATCCTTTTACAGATTTTAGACGACGGACGCATCACCGATGCCCACGGCAAGGTGGTCAATTTTGAGAACACCGTCATTGTAATGACCTCCAACGCCGGCAGCGATTTGAAGTCCGGCTCCCTGGGCTTTAACCGCTCCCCCAACGAGCAGGGCCGGGAGAAGGCCGTGAAGGCACTGGAAAACTTCCTGCGCCCGGAGTTCATTAACCGGGTGGACGAAATCGTCTACTTTAACCAACTCACTGAAGAAAACTTTAAGTCCATCGCGAAAATCATGATGGGCGAATTGGTGACTGTCATGGCGGGCAAGGGGATTCACCTCGCCTACGGCGACGACCTTTTGGACTATCTGGTCAGCAAGTCCTACTCCACCACCTACGGTGCCCGAAACCTCCGCCGTCTGATTCAGAAAGATTTGGAGGACCCCATCGCCACCCGCCTCATTGAAGGCTACACCTCCCCTGTCACCCAGATGAAAATTTCCGTCGTTGACGGTAAGATTGAGGTCTTGGCACTTTAGAATTTCTCATTTTTCAACACAAAAGGCGGCATCGTTTCAAACGATGCCGCCTTTTTACTGCTTATATGCAATTTTAGGACTGGGGCACTGCGGCATCGCCGAAGAATTTGTCGTGGATAACCTGGACGGCACGCTCCGCGTCTGACTCGTCCATGAGGACGGAGATTTTAATCTCGCTGGTGGCAATCATGCTGATGTTGATGCCCTCATTGTAGAGTGCCTCAAACATTTTGGAGGCCACGCCCGGGTTATTGATCATCCCCGCGCCTACAATGGAGACCTTGGCGATGTGCTCAGAGACATCTAAGTGCTTAAACTTGATGTAATCCTGGTGCTCAATGAGCAGGGCTTTGGCCTCCTCCATGGCACCACGGGTGACGGTAAAGCTGATATCCTTGGTGTTGTCACGGCCGATGGACTGCAGAATAATGCCCACGTTAATCTTGTGCTTTCCCAGCAGGGAGAAAATTTTGAAGGCGATGCCCGGCTCATCCTCTAGGCCTACCAGCGCAATCCGCGCCACGTCCTTATCCTTGGCAACGCCGCTTACATGACTCTTTTCCACGATTTTCACAACCTCCTTGACTTTTGTCCCCGGCGCGCCGGAGAAGCTGGACAGGACTTCCAAATTGACGTTATAGTGCTTTGCCATTTCTACGGACCGATTGTGGAGCACCTGGGCACCCAGACTTGCCAGCTCCAGCATCTCGTCGTAGGTGATTTCCTCCAGCTTGTGGGTCCCCTTCACCGTGCGGGGGTCTGCGGTGTAGATACCGTCCACATCGGTGTAAATCTGGCACAAATCCGCCTGAAGTGTGGCCGCCAGTGCCACCGCTGAGGTATCGGAACCGCCGCGGCCCAAAGTGGTAATGTCGTCGTACTTATTGATGCCTTGAAAGCCGGTGACGATGACGATGGTGCGTTTATCCAGCTCGTTTTGAATCCGCTGGGTCTGCACATTCTTAATGCGGGCGGCACTGTAAGCGGAGTCGGTACGCATACCCGCCTGCCAGCCGGTGAGGGAAATCACCGCGTAGCCCATGGCCTCAATGGCCATTGCCAGCAGAGAACAGGAAATCTGTTCACCGGTGGAAAGGAGCATATCCATCTCACGCTTGGAGGCCTTGGGGTTGATTTCCGCCGCCTTGGCGATTAAATCGTCGGTGGTGTCCCCTTGGGCGGACAGTACCACCACCACGTTGTGGCCCTTGCGATAGGTTTCT
The DNA here is from genome assembly GCA_036647315.1 of Oscillospiraceae bacterium. Lineage (GTDB taxonomy): Bacteria > Bacillota > Clostridia > Oscillospirales > Oscillospiraceae > JAVXKN01. Next base: position 1,831 of record JAVXKN010000124.1, read on the forward strand.
GTGACAATGCGGGCCACGTTGCGGAGTTTATCAGAATCCGCAACGGAGCTGCCGCCAAATTTTTGCACAATGAGTCCCATAATTCTATCCCCTTGTCTGCATTGGAAAAGGCGCACCGGGCGCAACCTCTCCCGTCCATCTTATGTTGTAGTTTTAATCAAGTACCCGAATCAGAGAGAGAATTTTCATCTCTGAAAGCTGATTTTCCAGTGCCTGTAAAGTGGTTTTACCTGTCAGTAGGGCACCTTCCGTTTCCGTGCCGCCCGCTATGACAGTGGCACCCGGCAGCATCATCTGCAGCTTTTCTACCAACGCGCCGCAGCGGACATAGAAACGGAACTCCATGTCCGACGGCGGCACCGCCACGTCGTCCCCGCCGGGGCCCCAGTCTAGGTATTTTTTGGTGTTAATGTGCTTGGCTGCGTCAATCACGTCTGCTACCACGGCGGAGGCGGTGGGCAGTTTGCCGGCACCGCGGCCGTAGAACATCACGTCACCGATGGCATCGCCCTTCACCGTAATGGCGTTGAACACGTCCTCCACGCCGGAAAGAGGGTTTTCTGCGGCAACCAAATGGGGTGCCACGAAGATGCAGACCTTCCCGTTCTTCTGACGGATGGCACGGCCTAAAAGCTTGATTTTGTACCCGGCACGCTCCGCAAAATTCACGTCCGCAAGGGCGATTTTTGTGATGCCCTCGGTCTGGACTTGATTGGGGTAGATGTGTCTCCCAAAGGCGATGGCGGCCAGAATACAGATTTTTCGGCAGGCGTCCTGCCCCTCAATGTCGGCGGAGGGGTCACGCTCGGCGTAGCCCTTGTCCTGAGCCTCTTTGAGGGCTGTTTCAAAGGGGAGGCCGGCGTGAATCATCCGGGTTAAAATGTAGTTGGTGGTGCCGTTTAAGATGCCGCAAATCTCGGAGAATTCGTTGGCGGCAAGGCACTGGGACAGGGGGCGGAGAATGGGAATCCCGCCGCCCACGCTGGCCTCAAAGAGATAGCTCACGTCTTTTTCGTGGGCAAGGCGTAAAAGCTCATAGCCGTGAGTGGCTACCAATTCCTTATTGGAGGAGACCACGCTCTTCCCTGCCGTTAGGGCGCGGCGGGTGAAGTCCAGCGCGACGGTGGCACCGCCGATGGTCTCCACCACAATGTCCACCTCCGGGTCGTTTTCAATGACGGAGAAATCCGTCACAAAATATTTTGCAAAGGGTTCTGCCGGCTGTTTCACATCTAAAATATATTTCAGCTCAATGACGTTATCCAGCTTGTGGGCGATACTCTCGCCGTTTTTACTCAGCACTTCGGCCACGCCGGAACCCACCGTGCCAAAGCCTAAAATTGCAATCTTTACCATAGTATTCTCCCTTCTATCCCGCCAGTGTCTCGCATTTCAGAACACCGTTTAACCGCATGGCAATGTCCAGCAGCTCTTCCACGGCAACCTTCATCTCGGAGGTTTCCGCGCCGATTGTCACCGCCGCCACGCCGCTCACCGGGATGCCCTGGTTAATGGTGAGAATATTTCCGCCGGTCTCGGCAAAAATATTGAGGACAGCGGACAAAACGCCGGGCTCATCCTTCAGCATAAACTGAAAGGTTAAAATATGCCCGTGAAGCATGTCGTGAAAGGGCCAGACGGCATCCTTGTACTTGTAAAACGCACTGCGGCTGATGCCCACTCTGTCGGCTGCGGCGTTGATGGTTTTAACCTCCCCGGAACTGAGGAGCCGCCGCGCCTCCACTACCTTGAGAAAAACCTCCGGTAAGGCTCCGGCATCCACCAGATAATACTGTACCTTTTTCGGCATTTTCATCTTCCCTCTCACTCTGATATTCTCTCTATGTCTCCACTAAAAACACATCTGTCCGTGGCTGGCACTCATTTTAACATATTTGCCCCTCAGATGCAACCCCTAAAATGAGAAAAAGGAGGAATTCCATGGAAACTGCCCCGGTGCGATATTTGGCGTGGATGCTCCTGGGTGTACTCCTTGCTGTGGCACTCTTTCTCATTTTCCCGTGGCTGGCACCTTTTTTGTTGGCACTGGCACTTTCCGCTATGCTGGAACCATTGGTACTGCGCCTGATGGGGGTTTTTCGGCTGTCTCGGGTTCTGTCTGCGGCGATTTGTGTAACCGCACTGGTTTTACTCCTCATTTTGGGTGGGGGCAGTGCTCTTTTGCGGGCGGGCTATGAACTTG
>JAVXKN010000125.1:0-4030 GCA_036647315.1 Oscillospiraceae bacterium
TTTCCGTGAGTTTCGTCCATTTTTGGACAGCTGCCGCTATGTGGGCTGCTCCCACACCAAGGAGCGGGGCTGCGGGGTGCTGGAGGCACTGGAACGAGGGGAAATTTCCAAGAGCCGTCACGACAGCTATCTGCGCCTATATGAACAGGCAAAGCAGATCAAAGAGTGGGACCTGCCAAAGTAAACAGAACGCCTCCTTTTGCGTATACTGATGTAGCAAGACATCAGATAGTGCGAAAGGAGGCGTTTTTTGTGAAAATTGTGGTTCTGAAGGCCCCCAAATGTCTGCGCGGTTTTTTGAGTGCTCTTTTTGGCGTAAAATAACATAGTAGCGTGTCCGTCTTCATATAGTCACAGTAGAATACGGACAAGGAGAGGACGCGCTATGAATTTGGAACTACAAAATTTGAAAATTTCCGGGTATCACGCCATTCTGAACACCAATATCACCCACGAGGAGACCATGGAGGCCATCGTGCCGGACGCTTGCCCGGATATTTTGCGGATTGTGGAGACCGAGGGCACCGTCTGCATGAAGGGAACGGACACCTTTGCCGGCAGGGCGGAATTTTCAGGTACAGCCACTGTCACCGTGCTCTATTGCCCGGAGGGGGAGGAGTCACTGCGCCGGTTGGAGGTCCATATCCCGTTTCGCTGTGGACTGGACGCGCCGGAACTGACACAGGAGAGCCGCTACATTGTGAGACCTTGGGTGCGGGCGGCGGACACGCGCATCTTAAATCCCCGCAAGGTTTTGGTGCGGGTAGACCTGCTGCTCTGCATCCGCGCCTTCGGACCGTCAGAGGAGTGCTACTGCACGGGCTTTGCGGAAGGTGCCGGCATCCAGCAGTTGGAGGAGACCCACAGGGCATCTGTGATAACGTCTGTAAAGGAAAAACCCTTTACATTCTCCGAAGACCTCGCCTTTCCGTCCGGCAGCCCCGCGGCAGAGGAACTGCTGCGCCATCGGGTGGAGTTAAGCTGTAACGAGGCAAAAGTCATTGGGAACAAACTGATTTTTAAGGGCGAGGCGATTTTGCGCCTGTCCTACCGCTCCACGGCAGGGGCACTGTGCGGCTGCCGCTGGGCACTGCCGTTTTCGCAGATTATGGAAATTCCCGGCGTGGAGGAGGAGGCGGATTGCACCGTAACGCCGATACTCACCGGGTGCAGTGTGGAGCTGGCTTTGGACACCAACGGCGAGGCGCGGTCTGTGGCTGTGACGCTGGACGTGACCGCCCAAGCGGTGGTGCGGGAGGAGCGGACAGTCAAGCTGATTTCGGACGCTTACAGCACCGAGAGCCCGCTGGACATTACATATGCCCAAGGCGGGCTGACCCACTGCGGCGAGGAAAAACTGCGAGAGGTGTCCTTGCGGGAGACCTTAGAGGTGCCACAGGCCGTCCGGGCCATTGAGGACTGCAGCGTCACTCTGGTGCAGAGCGAATTTACGGCGGCGGCAGAAACCGGAACCTTTGCGGCGGAGAGCGCGGTAACGGTGCTTTATCGGGGGGAGGATAACGCCGTCTATTCCGTCACCCGCCGTCTGCCCGCCGGGTTTGATATTTCCGTGTCGGCAGGGGAGCGGTGCAACCATCGCTGCCGCTGCAGCGAGGCACAGGCGGTGCCCACCGTAGGCGGCATTGAGGTGCGGTACAGTCTGCTGTTTTCATACCAAATGATTGCCAAAGAGCAAATTACCGTTGTCACCGGCGCGGAGCCGGGGGAGTTTGCAGCCCGGGAGGGAGAACAGCCGTCGCTGATTCTGCGGGTGATGCAGGGTGAACGGCTTTGGGACTTAGCCAAGGGCTACCGCACCACCGTGGCGGAGATTATGGCGGTCAATGCGCTAGAACAGCCGGAGGCACCCACAGGCACGCTACTGCTCATTCCCCAAAAGCGGTAATAAAAAAGGCACTATCCATACGGATAGTGCCTTTTTGAAGAGAAAATTATTTAGAAGAACATTGCCCAGCCCAAGAAGCCCAGGCAGGCGACAACGCCGACAAAGAGGGTAACAATGACCAGATAACCCATGATGTCCTTGGCGGAGAGCCCTGCGATGCCCAGTGCAGGCAGTGCCCAGAAGGGCTGAATCATGTTGGTCCATTGGTCGCCCCAAGCGATACCCATGGCTGCACGGCCGGACTCGATGCCCATTTGTGCAGCGGCAGGCATGACGATGGGGCCCTGAACCGCCCACTGACCGCCGCCGGAGGGGACGAAGAAGTTGACGATACCGGCGGAGAGGAAGGTGAACATGGGGAAGGTGACATTGCTGGAAATGCTGACGAAGAAGTCAGAGATGATGCCTGCCAGAGAGACGCCCGATGCGTTGGAAGCGACCATCAGACCCATGATGCCGGCGTAGAACGGGAACTGCAGGAGAATTCCTGCGGCGCCGGAGGCGGCATCGTTGACAGCGTCAACATACTTGCGCAGATTGCCGTGAAGGATAATGCCTAGGGTGAGGAACAGCATATTGACAAGGTTCAAGGTGAGGTTGACGCCCTTACCGTCCTTGATGCTGCTGTAAATGTTGAAAGCCACATAGGCGAGGCCCAGCACCCAAGTGATGAACCAGAGAATCTTGCTGTGCTCGATTTTCTCGGCGGGAGTGCTCACAGTGTAAGTACGCTCGGCCTCGTCAACCAGCAGTGCGGGGTCAACCACAATGGTGTGCGCCGCATCGGGATGCATGGCGTAGTTGAGCAGGGGCATGAGAATGAGAATTGTGACGACCATGATGAGGTTCATGGGGTGGAAAATGGTTTCGGCATTGGTAGCGGTGTAGATGTCCTCGCCGATTTTATAGCCCTGAGAAATGGTGAGGGGGATGGAGCCGGAAAGACCTGCGTGCCAAATGACAAAGCCAGAATAGGCAGAGGCAATGAGCAGGCGGTAGTCTACGTCACGGACACGGCGGGCTACTTCTTTTGCAAGCAGAGTGCCTGCAATCAGGCCGAAGCCCCAGTTGAGCCAGCAGCAGATGACGGAGACGGCGGTGGTGATGATGATTGCGCTTGCTTTGTTCTTGGCAAGGCCTGCAATGGAGCCCAGGGCCTTTTTGCAGACCTTAGCGGAGGCCATAGCGGAGCCGAAAACCAGCACCAGAGCCATCTGCATGGAGAACCCTAACAGACCCCAGAAGCCCTTGTCATTGCCCCAGGCATTGACCATGGCGATGGGCCCCTGCTGGGTGCCAATCATAGCGGCGATGAACACGATAACGGTAAGGATTACGGCGAACAGGAAGGGGTCGGGGAGCCAGCGGTTGACTACGCGCACGCAGCCATTGGTAAACTTTTTGAACACAAAATCTCCTCCTAAAAATTCTCTCCCAAATATGCACTCTCTCGGTTGCACAAATAGGTACTTATATAATACGACCATCTGCGGAAAATGTCAATTATTTAACAATGTATTTAGAAATAAATTGATAAAAATTTGCATAGTTATCCTTGTAATTGCGGATAAAGGGGTAAAAGCACTCATTTTGGGATTAGGCAAAAAATGCTGGGACAAGATTGTGGAATATTTAACGGCCTATCCCCATAGGTTTAGAGAGAACGTGAGCGGGTGCCGCAGGCAGATGGAGCAACGCACGGCGCAGCCGAAGGAGGAGTTTTTGTGGAACAAAGCAAGCTTTATGAAGACATTGCCCTGCGGACCGATGGGGACATTTACATCGGTGTGGTGGGCCCGGTACGCACCGGTAAATCGACGTTTATCAAACGGTTTATGGAGACAATGGTGATTCCCAACATCGAAAATGTCTACCGCCGTGACCGCGCCCGTGATTTGTCCCGGAGGAAGCAGTCACCGTGGACATGGGGGACGGTGGCGCGTTTTCCGTGCGGCTTATCGACTGCGTGGGGTATATGGTGCCCGGCGCGGTGGGGGACAGGGAGGGGGACTTGCCCCGCATGGTCTCCACGCCTTGGTTCTCCCAGGAGATTCCCATGGCGGAGGCGGCGGAAATCGGCACCAGAAAGGTGATTGCGGAGCACTCCACCATCGGCATCGTGGT
>JAVXKN010000126.1:0-3970 GCA_036647315.1 Oscillospiraceae bacterium
TGCCATGCGCTTCTCCATGAAGAAAACCCTGGCAATTCTCTCCGTGAGCTTTACCATAGACATGGTGATGGAGCTACTGGCCTTTGAGGTGGATTCCCCGTTCTATGCCTATGTGATTCCCGCCAAAATTCTCATCACCCTGGTGGACGGCGGCACGGCATTGCTCCTCATTCGCAAGCAGCCGGTGCAAATTTTCTTCGGGTTTTTCATGCTGATGACCATTCAGAACAACGTGGTTGCGGCGGGTGAATTGCTCACCGAGCTGGCACCGCTGCCCATCCTGGTGGCAGGCTTTCCCAACCTGAACTATCTGGTGTATACCCTAGCGATGTTGCTGCTTTTCTTGCCGGTGCTTTACTATCTGTTCTGCAAGCTGCTCCGGCGGGTGATGGAACTGGGGATGGATGTCAAGCAGTGGAGCGTTTTAATGCTGCTGCCCTTTTTGTATTTTATCTATGGCTTTACCAGCGGACACGGCGGTGCAACGCTCCACCCCGCCACTTGGGGCAGCTTTTGCAACCTGACGCTGCTCAACGCCTGCGCACTGGTGGCGTATAGCTCTATCATTAAAATGATTACCTATTCCTACGACAAGTATGAGGTGACGGGTCGCGCCGAGGCGGCGGCAAACCAGCTTGTGATGGAGCAGGACCGTTACGAAACTCTGGCAAAGCACATCGGGGAGACCGACCGTCTGGTCCACGATATGCGCCACCATATGCTCTCCTTTCAAGATTTTAGCCAGCGGGGAGATTTGCAGGGCCTGCGCCGCTACTTGGATGGCATAGTGGAGACTTATCAGACCGAGGAGATGCCCACCATCTGCGCCCGACCCACAGTGGATGTCATTCTGCGGCACAATCTGGCACTGGCTTTGGAGGCAGACATTGAGGTGGAGCACCAGGTGGAAATCCCCACGGAATTTAACCGCAGCGATTTGGATTTGTGCATTGTCTTTGGCAATCTGATGGAAAATGCCCTGGAGGCCTGCCTGCGGCAGACTGAGGGTGAGCGTTTTATTCGGGTAAATACCGACTGTATCGGCGGAAAAATGCTGGCAATCCGGGTGGAGAATAGCTTTGAGGGCAATTTGGTCTGGCGGGGCGGCATCTGCGAATCCGCCAAACGGAAGGGCTCCGGTCTGGGGCTGGCCTCCGTGAAGAGTGTGGCGGAACAAAATGGAGGTTCCTGCTGCTTTACCGCGAAAGACGGCATTTTTACGGCGGAGGTTCTGCTCAATACTTAGCCGGAATATGGGGCGCGTTCAGGATGGGCTGTGCGGTGGCACGGCCCGCCCTTTTTGCTAATAATTACAGTTTTTTCCATAAAAGCGACGTTTTTGGGAAAGAAACCTACGTTTTCGGTAAAATGCAGTTTAATGGACAAGCGATTTGCTATAATGAAAACAATGATACAGGCAAAACAGGCAAGAGGGGGTGCGCGCAGATGTACCGCGTGGCAATTATTGAAAAGAACCCGGAGGACCGGGAACAAGTCCATAGTTTGGTGGATGCTTTTTTCGCAGACAACAAAGAGAACGCAGCCGTTGTTATCTGCGCTTCACTGGAGGACCTGCCCCGATATTACGACTGTTATTTGGTGGGTGATGACGAGAAAATCACCCTGCTGTGTGGCGGTCAGGAACTGTCACAGTACGGTGCGGTGGTAAAACCGCTTCAAGAGGGAGAATTTTCCGCGCTGCTGAGTCGCTGGTATCAGAGCGCGCCTAAAACCCCTCATATTCCAAAACGAAAGGTGGCGGGAGGCCTGTGAAGAAGGCAATCAAGGGCCACTCCTCGTTAGCGGTTAAACTCGCTGTGGGCCTGACGATTTTTCTGGGAGTATGTCTCATCGTCATCGTAAATGAAAAAAGTTTTACGAGGCTGGTGGATGATAATATTCGCAATATCTCCAAGCTTTCCTCCGCTATGATTTGCGCAAAAATAGATGATAGCCTAGAGGGCCCAATTTTTGTGAGCCAAACCATGGGAAACGACGTGTTTCTCCGTGACTGGCTGATGGAAGAGGAGCGGGACGGCGGTCAGGCCGATGTGGCCGATATGCAGCGGTATCTGTCCGAGTACACCCGCGCCTACGGATATGCCTCCGCTTTTTTGGTCTCAGAAAAAACAAATACTTATTACCATCAAGATGGGTTCAATAAAGTGATTACCACGGAGGATCCCCACGACGTTTGGTATTATGATTTTATAAACAGCGGTAAAATCTACGATTTGGACGTGGACCGGGACGAGGTGCGGGAGAAAGACCTGACGGTGTTTGTGAACTGCCGCATTGAGGCCGAGGACGGCACCCTCCTAGGGGTGGTTGGCGTGGGTGTCAACATGAATAAGCTGCAGCAGCTTTTGCAGGACCACGAGGGTGATTATAGCGTAAAGGTATTTCTCATGGATCCCAGCGGGCTGGTTCAGGTGGATTCCCTGCCGGGCCGCATTGAAACCGCCAACTTTTTCGATGACCCCAAGGCACTGGCGGTCAAGGACAGAATTCTGGGCAACAAAACCAATATGGAGCTCTTTTGGAAGGCGGGCCATGGTAGCGGATACTGTCTGGTGTCCCAGTACATTGAAAAGCTGGATTGGTACCTCATCGTAGAGAAGGACGCGGAGAATATGCGCACCAGGTTCAACACTCAAATGCGGGGCACGCTGCTGATCACGGTGATCATTATCGCCGTAGTGTTGCTGGTGGTCTCCAGAATGGTGGGAAGATACAATCGCTTTTTGGTGCGGGCGGCCAGCATGGATGGTGTGACAGGTCTGCCCAATAACAAGATGTTCCGCCAGATATTTAACGGAAATGCCAAACGCACCGGCAACGGCCGCGGCAAGCTGTTTATTTTCGACATTGACGATTTTAAGCGTGTCAACGATAGCTATGGTCACATGGAGGGCAACGCCGTGCTCAGACGGGTTGCCCGAGTGGCGAAGGCGACGCTGGACACCAGAGGTACGGTGGCACGGTGGGGCGGCGACGAATTCGTGGGCGTTGTGTACGGCGGGCGCACGGAGACAGAAGCCCTGGTGCGTCAGATGGTACAGAAAATCTCCGAAATTTCCGGTTTGGAGTGCAAGCAGATTACCGTCAGCATGGGTGCCACCGCCTTAGCGGAAAATATGAATCTTTCCGACCTGCTTCACGAGGCGGATGCCGCCATGTACAGCGCGAAAGAGAGAGGCAAGAACCAAGCGGTTTTCTTTCAGGATTTAGATAGAACATAACGAGAGCGGGGGAGTACCGTGGGGGACCTAGAGCACAATCAGTATGACGAATACGGCCCCCGTGCACCGGAGCAGGCCCCTCCGGAAAGCGAAGTCCAAGAGACTTGCGAATATCGCACCCCCGACGAGCAGCACACCTATCGGGAGCACAGTGAAACCGCTGCCGCCCGCGAAAAAAAGAGCAAAGCGGAGCAGGGGGAAAAACCGAAGCGGAAACCAAAACCGCCGGTGAGCCATATGGCGATGCAGTTTGTCGCCATCTCCACCGCCGCCGCCGTCACAGTGACAGCGGGCGCGGCACTGTCCGGCGGTACCTTTTTGCCGGAACTGGGCGCGTGGGCAACAGAGACCGTTCAGCAGATTGCGGCGGTTCAGCCCATCCAAAATCGCCAGCCCGCCATGGACGTGCAGGCGGCAGTGCTGGCATGGCAGGGGGAGGGCGTAACCCTAGAGCAACCCGACGGAGAACCGGGTCAGCAACCCGGTGAACTCCCGCCCTCCCCGCCGCAGAATAACCCCGACCTCCCGCCGGTAACGCCGGTGCCGCCTACCCCGACTGCTACGCCGGAGGCCACTCCCGCACCCACACCCACACCCGCACCAACCCCCACGCCAAAACCCACACCAACGCCAAAACCCATGCCGACCCCGACCCCCACACCCACGCCGACCCCGACACCAACGCCAACGCCGACACCAACACCGACTCCCACACCGCCGCCCTACAT
>JAVXKN010000127.1:0-3968 GCA_036647315.1 Oscillospiraceae bacterium
TGACGGTGGACAGCAGGTCGGAAAGGCCCTCCAGGGCGTAATATTCGCACTGCACCGGCACCAGTACCCGGTCGGCGGCGCAGAGGGCGTTGAGGGTGAGCAGTTCTAAGGAGGGGGGGCAGTCGATGAAAATGTAATCGTAACTGTCCGCAACCTTAGCCAGAGCCAGCTTTAGGAGGTTTTCACGGTTCTCCATGGCAATCAGTTCCACGGTGGCCCCTGCCAGAGACTTGTTGGAGCAGAGAATATCCGTCCAAGGGGTGTGGACGATGGCCTTTTGGGTGTCCGCGCCGTTGACCAGCACCTCGTAAATGGAGGGGGAGACGGTGGTTTTATCCACCCCGAAGCCGGAGGTGGCGTTGCCCTGAGGGTCGAAGTCGCAGACCAAAACCTTGGCACCGAGGGCGGTGAGGGCCGCGGCTAAGTTGACGCAGGTGGTGGTTTTCCCCACGCCCCCCTTTTGATTGACGATTGCGATGGTTTTGCCCATTTTATTCCCGCCTTTTTCTAGTCTTTTTCAGTGTAACCTTCATTATATAGGTTCTCGGTGAAAAAAGCAATCATTCAGGCGAAACAAACAGAAATATAAGCAGCTAAAAATGAACCCCCATTGTTTCACGTGAAACAATGGGGGGCTTGCAATCTCTATTTCGGTATCTGTATCGTCAGTAAAATCGCGTCCTCGGTGTCGGTGCGGTCGCAGTGGGCGGCTACGCCGGCACTGCGCACCAGAGCCAAATTGCGGTCGATGGTGTTGAGAAAGACCCGAATGTCCCGCAGGATGAAGGGCTGTGGGCGGGCTTTTTGGGTTTTTCCCAGAGGCGGGTCTAAGAGGGACTCTATATATGACTCTGTTTCCGCCACATTTAGCCCGTTTTCCACAACATATTGTGCCGCCAACAGCTGCTCCTCCTCGGTGGGGAGCTTTAAGAGGGCACGGGCGTGGCGTTCGGTGTACCCCTGAAACCGCAGGAGGGTGAGCGCGTCGGGGGAGAGGCGGAGGAGCCGCAGCTTGTTGGCCACCGCCGACTGGGACTTGCCGATTTTCCGCGCCACCTGTTCTTGGGATAAATCGAAGGTGCGCACCAGCTGGGAGAGGGCCAGAGCCTCCTCCACAAAGTCCAAATCCCGCCGCTGGAGATTTTCCACCAGAGCCAGCAGGGAAGAGGCGGTTTCGTCCACGGTGAGGACGATGCAGGGCACCGCTGCAAGTCCGCAAAGCTTTGCCGCTCTAAGGCGGCGTTCGCCGGACACCAACTCATACCCCCCGTCCAGCCGCCGGACAGAGAGGGGCTGCAGGATGCCCAATTCACGGATGGAGTCCGCCAGCTCCCGCAAATCGTCCCCGTCAAACACCCGGCGGGGTTGGGACGGATTGGGCAGAATGGTGCCCACCGGCAGATGGAGCACCCGCCCGGATTCAAACAGACCCCGGCGGCGAAAAATAGACATGAAAAATCCCCCTCTTCTGTGAATAGGTAAATTTTACCATATTATTCATGCAGAAGAGGGGGAAATATGGGGCTATTCCACTGTTTTCAGAGATTCCACCATGTCTATTTTTTTCAGCTTCTGGTGGGCGGCTAGGTTGACCACCAGAGAGAAGAAGGCGGTTAAGAGGATGGCGAAGAGGTAGCTCTGGGGGGAGACTTTGCGGGCGAACATGAGGATGTCGATTTCCACCGTTAAAATCAGGTATTGGTGGAGGAAAAAGCCCATGATGAGACCCATGAGGATGCCGAAGATGGTGAGGAAAATGTTTTCACGGTAGACGTAAGCGGAGAGCTCGCCATCGTAGAACCCTAGGACTTTCAAGGTTGCCAGCTCCCGCTGACGCTCGGTGATGTTGATATTGGTGAGGTTATAGAGCACCACGAAGGCCAGCGCGGCGGCGGAGATGATGATGATGAGCACCGCGTAGTCCACGCTGCTGATGCTGTCGGCAAAGGCCTGCTTAATGGTGTCGGTGGAGGAGACGGCGGTAACGCCGGAGAGGCTCATCATGCGGCTTGCCAGCTCATCCTCGTCGGCTTTGGTGCCTTGTACGTGGCGGCAGAGGACGGAATTGGTGGTGCAGTCCTCGCCGGTGAGGGTTTCGTAATAGCCCTTTTCTACATAGATGTAATGGAGGACGTAGTTTTCCGTGATGCCGGAGACGGTGAGGGTGTAAAGGTGGTCGCCGTCGTCCAACGTGAAGGTGTCCCCCAGCTCCACATGGAGGAGGGCGGCGGTTTTTTCCGTCAAGACCGCGCCTGTGGTACCAAGGGATACAGGCTCGTGAGAGAGCCTATCCCGCAGGGTGATAAAGTCCCCCACCGCGGCGGGGTCGTCAAAGGCCATCAGGGTGGCATCCACGGACTTTTTATCGGTTTCCACAGTGACATTTTTCTGGTAGTGGGGGAGATAGGCGTCTATATGGGGGTCTTTTTCCAGTGCCTTCAGCAGGTCTGCCTGCTCCTCCGGGGTGGCATCATCCACCATGCCCACTTGGCTTTCGTAGTGGTAAAGTTCCTCAAACTGCTTGGGTACCACGCCGGAAATGGAGTCCCGCAGGCCGAAGCCCACGATAATCAGCGCGGTGCAGCCGCCGATGCCGATGACCGTCATCCAGAACCGCTTTTTATAGCGGAACAGGTTGCGGACGGCCACTTTCAGGGAGAAGTTGAGCCGCTTCCACAGGGGGGTAATGCGCTCCAAAAGCACTCGTTTGCCGATGGCGGGGGCCTTGGGCCGCATCAGCTGGGCGGGGACTGCCGCAAGGGCGGCGATGCTGGCGGCAAGTGCCGCGCCGGTGATGGTGACCACTGCGGCGGAAATGGAGACAACAGAGAGGCCCAGCGCGGGGGCAAACACCATGTCGGGCAGGGTGTACAGGGTGCGCCAGGCGTTGAAAATGATGGTGGGGATGATGGTGAGCCCCAGGGCCAGACCGCAGAGGCCGCCAATGAGGCTGGCGGTAAAGCCGTAGCCAACGTACTTAAAGGCGATGGCCTGTTTGGAGTACCCTAAGGCCTTCATGCCGCCGATTTGCACCCGCTGCTCCTCCACCATCCGGGTCATGGTGGTGAGGCACACTAGGGCGGCCACGAGGAAGAAGATGATGGGGAACACGGCTGCCAGATTGCCGATACGCTGGGCATCGCTCTGGTAGGAGACAAAGCCGGCGTTGGTTTTGCGGCCCAGGATGTACCAGTCGCAGTCCTCCATGTCGGCGATTTTGCGGCGGGCATCGTTTAATTTCTTTTTGGCATCCCCGATTTTTTCCTCGGCCTCCGCCTTGCCGTCGTTATACTCAATCACGCCGTCGGCGTACTCTTTTTCGCCGTCGTCCAGGTCGATTTTCGCGTCGGTCAGTTTCTTTTGGGCCTTGGCAGTCTCGTCACGGAGTTCGATTTTCGCGTCGGCAAGCTCTTTCACGCCGTCGGCGTACTCGATTTTGCCGTCGTCCAGCTTTTTCCGTGCGTCTATCAGTTCAATTTGCGCCTCGTCCCAGTCGATGAGGCCCTGTTTGTAGTCCTTTTCGCCGTCCGCTATGGTGGCTGCCGCCACCGCCAAATCACGCTTGCCGTCCTCCAGCTGTCTGCGGCCGGATTCCAGCGTGACCTTGGCATCGGAGAGTTCCAGCGAGGCGGCCAGCAGCTCCTTGCGGGCTTTTTCCAGTTTGGGGCCGGATTCTTCCCATTCCGCCTTGCCAATCATGTACTGGCTGTACCCGGCGGAATATTGGGCGGAGCCGGCATTTAAGGCATCCCGCCCGGCCACCAGTTGCCCAATCATACCCCTAACCTCGGGTTCTGATTTGCCAACAGCTCCGCAAAATCCTGCCAAGTATGCCTCCATGCCGGGTTGCAGCAGGCTGGCAAGATAATCTACGGTTTGGTCGCTGTTCCAATTCGTGCCTTGCATCTGATTTATCAGACCGGTAATCGGTGCCACCTGAGCGTTAAAGCTTGCGGAGCCGGCGGAGA
>JAVXKN010000128.1:0-3928 GCA_036647315.1 Oscillospiraceae bacterium
CGTCCCAAAGAGCCTGTATGGGACGGCCCAAAAACCGATTTTACTTACTTCGTGCCAAAGATACGGTCTCCCGCATCACCTAGGCCGGGGACAATGTAGCTGTGGTCGTTGAGCTTTTCATCCACGGCGGCGACGTAAATCTCCACATCGGGATGGTCCTTGTGGACACGGGCAATGCCCTCGGGGGCGGCGATGATGTTCATCAGCTTAATGTGCTTGCAGTCGTAATTCTTCACGAACTGGATGGCGGCACTGGCGGAACCGCCGGTGGCCAGCATGGGGTCCAGAATGATGACGTCACGCTCGGCGATATCGGAGGGCATCTTGCAGTAGTATTCCACCGGCTCCATGGTGGTGGGGTCACGGTAAAGGCCGATGTGGCCCACCTTGGCGGAGGGAATCAGTGCCAGAATACCGTCTACCATGCCAAGGCCCGCACGGAGGATGGGGACAATGGCCAGTTTTTTGCCGGAAAGCTGCTTGAAGGTGCCGGTGGCGATGGGGGTTTTGATGGTGACATCCTCTAAGGACAAATCACGGGTAGCCTCATAGCACATGAGGTTGGCGATTTCGCTGACGATTTCACGGAATTCTTTGGAGCCTGTTCTTTCGTCACGGAGAATGGCGAGTTTGTGCTGGAGCAGCGGGTGATCCAAAACATGTACCATATCCATTTTTATGACCTCGCTTCTTTTTCATTTCGTTCCCGTTCCGCTTGGGAGAGACGGTGATAGCTGGGGTTCAGGGCATCTGCCGAGACTAGTTTGCCGGCGCGCGCCAGTTCCTCCGCCAGCCGCGCAACCCCCCACGCCGTCTGGTGGCGCAGGTGTGACGGGGCCAGTTTCAGGGGCACGCCCAATGTTCTCATGGTATTATAACACAGTTCCGCGCCATCTCCAACCAAAATTTGTTCTTTTTTCAATTCCAAGCCCAAATTCTCTACAGAAATCGCTCTGTCGGGGGTGAGGCGGGTAATGAAACCGTTATGCGCCAAGAAGCGGGCGTTGTAGACCTCGCTTCTGCGGGCATCCATCACGCAGCAAATCTCCCCCTCCATGTGGGCCATCTGCCACGCCATGGCCTCCAACGTGGAACAGGGGGCGCAGGGCAGATTGTTGGCCCAAGCAAGGCCCTTGGCGGTGGCGATGCCAATGCGCAGGCCGGTAAAGGAGCCGGGGCCGGCGGAAACGGCGATACACTCCACATCTCCCATGGTCTTACCGCAATTTTTAAGTAGGTCCTCTACCATGGGCAGAAGCGTACGGCTATGGGTGAGTCCGCTATTTTGAAAAGACTGAGCGATGAGCTGCTCCCCATCACAAAGTGCTACGGAGGCGGACACCGCCGAGGATTCCAGTGCTAAAATTTTCATCGGTCTACCCCCTCGATTGTAATGACGCGCTGGGTGTCATTTTCCCCCCGGCGCAGGTCGATACGCAGGCAGTCGTCACCCAGGGCCTCCGCCACATTTTCGCTCCACTCCACGCAACAGATACCGTTCCGGGCAAGATAGTCCTCCCAGCCGATGTCGTAGAGCTCGTCGGGGCCGCCTAGGCGGTACATATCAAAGTGAAAGAGGGGCAGCCTGCCGCCCTCGTATTCATTCACGATGGTAAAGGTGGGGCTGGTGACCCGCTCGCAGATGCCAAGGCCCGTGGCAATACCGCGGACAAAGGCGGTTTTCCCCGCGCCCAAGTCGCCTGTAAAGGCCAGCACCGTGCCGGGGGTGAGCTTTTGGGCAAGGCGGGCGGCTAAGTTTTCGGTTTCTTCGGGGGAATTGGTGGTATACTGCATTTCGTCACCTCGGCACATTTTCTCCTATTTTACCACAGGTATTGTTATTTCTCAACGTCCGTGATAAAATAATTTACCAATTAAAATTTTGAGGTGAGGGGGGTCGCTCTATGGGCCGGGTTGCCGATTTGTTCCGTGAATTTTTCCGCAAGGGCGATATGCTCCTTTTAAGCCTGTGTCTCCTTGCCAGCGGCATGGGTCTGGTGCTCATTTATAGTGCCACCCGCTATCTGAACAGTAACCGCAGTTTGCTGGTGCAGGTCATTGCCATTCTCATTGGCATTGGCCTCTACTTCGCGCTCACCTTCATTGACATTGAGCTTTTTACGGAGAAGACCTGGAAGTGGATGCTCCTCTTCAACGTTTTCATCATTCTCCTGCTGCTCACCCCCTTTGGCGTGGGCGAGGAGACCACCGGCAACAACAGCTGGCTGGCCTTTCCCTTTCTCCCTATGAATATTCAGCCGGCGGAGATTGCCAAGCTGTTTTTCGTACTGATTTTGGCTCTTCAATGCTCTAAATATCAGGAGTTTGGCATCAGTCGGCCCACCTCGGTGCTCCGTTTGGCGGGACACACGATTCTCATGTGCGGGCTGATTGGCGTCACCTCCAGCGACTTTGGCATGGTGCTGGTCTATCTGTTCCTCTTCGTTTTAATGGCGTGGAGCGGCGGGGTACAAAAGCGGTGGTTTGCCTTGGGCTTTGCGGGAATTGCGGGGGTGGCGGTGCTGATGTGGTCCCACCTGCCCACCTATATTCAGAAGCGGGTTATCACCGTGGTGCAGTGGGTGTTTTTCGGTGTGGATTACGAGCCCCAGGGCGCGGGCTGGCAGCAGAGCCACAGTGTACTAGCCATCGGCTCCGGCGGGCTCACCGGCCAGGGGTACTTGCAGGGTACCCAGACCCAGCAGGGTGCTATCCCAGCCCAGCGGGCGGACGAGATTTTCGCGGTGTGCGGCGAAGAATTCGGGCTCATTGGCTGCATCGCCGTGGTGCTGGTTTTGACCGCCATCATTCTGCGGTGCATCTGGGTCTCCAAAAACGCCCGCAGCCCCATGTGCGCCTTTGCCGCCATGGGTTATGCCGCCATGCTGATGATTCAAACCGCCATCAACATCGGCACCTGCCTCTATGTATTCCCCGTGGTGGGGCTGACCCTCCCCTTCTTTAGCTACGGCGGCTCGTCCATCATTACGCTTTTTGCCGCCATGGGCGTGGTTTCCAGCATCAAGGCGCGGCCACTGCCCAGCTGGCTCAAGGACCGCACCAAGTTCCGCGCTTTCTAATCTATCAGAATCAAATCAGTCGCAGTGAGGATTTTTCCCCACTGCGATTTTTTGTTTTCATGTTTGTTTTTTGGAAAACTGCCCACACTAGAGACGTATTCCAAATACGGACTTAGGAGGTCTTTTTTGTGAGCCAATCCTCTTTTCGGCGGCGCGTTACCCCGGTCTTACTCGTTACCGCGCTCCTCTGTTCTCTCGCAGTACCCGCCTACGCGTTTTTGCAAAGTCAGCCTGAGGCACTCAGCGTTTCCGCTTTCTCTAAGAACACCACCCTTGGGCATACCGTTACCTTTTCCCCCGACGACTTCCGCATCTCCGGCACGGGCACCTTGGATGCCCTGCGCATCACCTCGCTCCCCGATGGCGCGGCCGGCGTATTGACCTTAGGTGCTGTCCCCTTGGCACCCGGCGATTTAGTCACCATGAGCGCGGTCTCCGGCATGAAGTTCTCCCCCTTGTCTGCCCCCACGGCTGCCACTGCGGAATTCACCTTCTCCCCCATCTTCCAAAACGGCACGGTGGGGGAATCGGTAACGGTGGGGCTTTATCTGCTGACGGCGGAAAACCACCCGCCTGTGGCACAGGATATGCAGGTGCGCACCTTCAAGAACGTTTCCTTTATTGAACGATTCCGTGCCACCGACCCGGAGGGCGACCTTTTGACGTTCCAGCTGGCGGACAAGCCCGCCCGGGGTGCAATCACCATCAGCGACACCGACCCCTATACCTTTGTCTACACCCCTTATGAAAACAAGACGGGCAAGGACTCCTTCACCTTTGTAGCCATTGATACCGTGGGCAATACCTCCCAACCCGCCACCGTCAAAATCGAGATTGTCAAGGCGAAA
>JAVXKN010000129.1:0-3916 GCA_036647315.1 Oscillospiraceae bacterium
TCGGGCACATCCTCCGGGAGCATGGGGCTGCCCGGTCGGGCAAAGACCTCCGGCACGTCGCGGATGGTGGTGACGTGCTCAAACGCCTTGATGCGTGAGGCATTGTTAAAGTGATAGATGGTTTTTTCGGCAAGGTCAAACATCCACATTGTCACCCCGCACTGCTTGGCGGCGCGGGCATAGGTCTCCTGCAGGGAGGCCAAATTTTCCACCACCGGGGGGTTCCCAAGGGCTTCGCTAAACTGTCTCATGTCCGCCCTCCTTTGCAGATGCCGGACCGTAGACCTCTACGGTGCTGCGCCCTTTGGCCTTTGCGCGGTAGAGGGCCTTGTCCGCGTTCCGATAGAGGGCCTCAAAGCTGTGCTCTGTGGGGGAGGAAATGGCCACGCCGAAGGAGCAGCTGATATGGGGATTAGACCCCTCTACGGTGAGCTCTCCAATGGTTTTGCAGAGGGTTTTCGCCTTGAAAATCACCCGTTCCGGGTTGGGAATGTTCGTCACAAAGACGGCGAACTCGTCGCCACCCATCCGGGCAATGATGTCGTCCTGACGGAAGGAGCTCCGCAGCTTTTCCGCCACCACTGCCACCACTTGGTCGCCGAACGCGTGACCTTTGGTATCATTGAGACATTTGAAATTGTCAATGTCCAGCATCACCATGACGCAGGTGCCGGTGGTGTGGAGCAGGCGGTTGGAAATCATTTTTTCCGCGCTGTAACGGTTAATGAGCCCGGTCATCAAATCGGTTTTCACCTGCTCGGACATATTGTTGTATTCACGCACCAGCTCCTTAAAGCGGTGGTTGGAGTCCATCACGTTCTGCACCCGCCGTGTCACCACCTCCGGGATAAAGGGCTTTATCAGATAGTCGTTGGCACCCAAAGAGAAGGTGTTTACCTGCTGTTTGGGGCTGTCGTCGGCGGTGATGATAATCACCGGCAGGCCGTCCAGCTCCGGCACCCCTTTTTTGTACTGCAAAAACTCTGTGCCGTCCATCACAGGCATGGTGATATCCAGCAAGATGAGGTCAATTTCGTTGGGGTGAAGGCGCAGCACTTCAATGGCCTCCGCACCGTTGGAGGCCTCAAAAAAGTCAAAGTTATCCCGCAAAATCTGCTTGAGAATGGTGCGGTTGATGGGTTCGTCGTCCACGATGAGCACCGTCCGCGTGTCGTGCTTTATATCCAGCAGCGAGGTTCTGTATTTTTGCAGTTCCGAGGCAATCTCTTTGCGGATGGTGATATCGGTGAGCTCACCGATGATGATGTGCTTTTCCCCCACGGTGGATACATAGCGCAGCTTGGTAAAAATCCACAGGGGTGCCCCGTTGGCACGGCGGCGCATATATTCACATTCCACCGCTTTTTTGGTAATCTGGCAGGTGTGAAAAGCCTCTAAAAGGCTGGCGCGATAGGTCATATCTATGCTGTCAAAAAAACTGGAGGATTTGGTCAGCATATCTGCGTGGCCCAAAAGCGCGTAATAGGCCTCGTTGACCCGAATCAGCTCCACCTGGTCGTCCATAAATTCGTAGATAACAGCGGCTTGCAGGGGATTGTTAAAGAGCAGCTGCATCTCCTGATTGAGCGAGAACAAATCGTCATAGCGGTAATGCTCCGGGTCAAAATTGGGCACTGCGCGGATTGCCCGGGCCAGCCGGGTGCACAGCTGCTCGTATTCCTTTACCGGCATGGGGCGGGCGTAAAAATAGCCCTGCACATAGTCGCAGCCCACGCTGCGCAAAAAGTCCACCTGCTCTACGGTCTCCGCGCCCTCGGCGATGACGGGGATGTTCAGCCATTTGGCCATGCGGATCACAGAGGCGATGATATTTTCGCCCCGGCCGGGCACGCCGTTCTGGGTTAAAAAGCGCATATCAATTTTGAGGATATCCACCGAGATATCCTTCAAAAGACTGAGGGAGGAATACCCGCTGCCAAAGTCGTCCATCAAAATGGTGAACCCCCGGTTCTGCAGCTGCTCCATGGTTTTTTTCATGGCGATGGGGTTGTCGGTATACGCGCTTTCGGTGAGTTCCAACTGGAGGAGGGCGGGGACGATGTCATAGCGGTCCACCAGTTCCGAGAGAATGTCCACCAGCTTGGGGTTATAGATATTCACCCGGGACACGTTGACGGAGATGGGGAAGGGCTGAATTCCCCGGGCAATCCAGTTGTGAATCCGCTGGCAGGTCTGCTCCCAGACGTAGTAGTCAAGTTTGGTGATAAAGCCGTTGCGTTCAAAAACCGGGATAAATTCCCCTGGGGAGAGCATCCCTTTTTTAGGGTGCCGCCACCGGACCAAAGCCTCCGCGCCGCAGGGTAAATTGGTGTGGATATTATATTTTGGCTGGAGATAGATTTCAAACTGCCCGTGCTTCAAAGCACCGTTCATGTCATTGGTAATCTCCTGCTCATTTGCCAGTGCCGCGCTCATGCTCTCGTTATAATAGGCGTAAAATTCCACATAGTTGCCCTTGCAGGTTTTGGCGGCAAGGGTGGCGCGGTTGTACATCTCCTCCACGGAGATGGAGGGGTCGTCAATGACATAGAGGCCGACGGAGGGGACGATGTCGTAGTTGGGGTTAAACTTCGCCAAAGTCTCCTTAGACTGTTGCACCATGGTCTCCACCTGCTCCTTGCAGTACGGCAGGCACAGCCCTACCACGTCGGACTCAATTCTGCCGTAGGTGGCGTTGGCGCACGCCTCCGCGTCCTTTGCCATGTTTTCTGCGATATAAATGAGCAGCTTGTCGCCCTCCGCAGTACCGAAAAAGGAGTTAATCAGCTGGAACCGATCCACGTCAAAGCGCATAAATACAAAGGTCTCCTCCGGGTGCTGATCCAGGAGCTCCCGGGTGACCTGAAAAAATTTATCCTTGTTATAAATGCCGGTGAGCGCGTCGTATTCCGCCAGATATTTCAGCTGCTTTAGGGCGGAGAGCTGACTGCGGTCAATGGCGTTTTTCAGCCGGAACATGATAATTTCAGGGTTGTAGGGCTTGGAGACAAAGTCCCAAGCTCCCAGTGTCAGGGCCTTAAGTTCGCTGTCGGTGCCGCTGCTGTCCGTGGTGACGACGATGGGCAAATTGCTCATACTGTCGTTTTTCCGAACAGCCTCTAAAAATGCATAGCCGTCCATAACCGGCATCATGATGTCCAGCATAATGGCGGCGATTTCATCGTTATGCTCACGGAGTACCTCCAGTGCGGCTTCCCCGTTTTCTGCCTCCAGTACCGCGTATTTTGCAGAGAGTATGTTCGACAAAATAGCGCGGTTGACGGCGTTGTCATCCACCACCAAAATGGTTTTTAGGAAAGACATCTCAGCACCTCACTTAGTAGCCCTCTTCTGGCAGAATACAACAAAATACCATTCTCTTAGTATAGGCATTTTGGTGAACAATGTCAACAAAATTACGCAGAATCCCACAGAAAACAAGCATACTGACGTGCAAAAATGTAAAAAGAAAGAGAAAAAAGGTGCGAGGCGTGCCCAAGAGCACCCTCACACCTTTTTAAGTCTATCTGGGAAACCTCCACAGCTGTTTCGCAGACCGCCGAAAGACGATAAACGCCACTATGGCGGTGAGCCCGCCGGAGACTGCGGCGGTGGCGAACACCCCGTATACCCCTATGAGGGCGGAGAGCCCAAACAGGCAGATAACCGGGAACACCAGAGCGCGGAAAATCATGATAATAATGGACTGCCGCGGTTTATCCATGGCGGTAAGGAAAGCACTTGTCACCATGTTAAACCAGGTGAACAGGTAGGAGGGGGCGAAGAGCACCAGTGCCGCCACCGTCATGTGGAGCATGGCGGCATCCCCCGGTTTGGTGAAAAACCCTGCCAGCTCCGTGGGGAACAGGAGAATACTCCCCATGCACAGCAGCGATAAAAACGAGGTGGTGATGCC
>JAVXKN010000130.1:0-3913 GCA_036647315.1 Oscillospiraceae bacterium
AAATTTATGAACCGCGCCATCGCCGAGACCATGGCCCGGGACGGCAGACCTTAACGGAACATTTTTCCAAATGAGTGTTGCTTTTGGAAACCGCTTATGGTATCATAGTCCCAGACAGGCAAACTAATAATAGCTGCAATGAAGTGCTACGCGCACGGGCTGATGAAAATCAAGCCTGTGCGCGTTTTTTTATCCCAAAACGGAAAAGGAGTGTTACCATGAAACAGGAAACAACCCAGACCTCGTCCCTTTCGGCAGTGCACACCAATCAGATTTTGGCAAAGCACCACTTCGACCCCAACCGCCTGGTGGGCATCTTAGTAGACCTGCAGAGCATTGTCCCCCTGAACTGCCTCCCCCGGGAAACCGTGCAGCTGGTGGGTAAAAAGCTGGGGCTGGGGGAAACTCAGGTGTACGACACCCTCACCGCCTTTACCGCCTTCTGAGCAACCGCAACTCTTCTCACCTGCCCGGCGGCTTATCTTAGGATAGGCCGCCGGGCTTTTTTGCGGGGTCTTTGTGGAATATGTCAGTTTTCAAGGTGAAATACTATCTAATCTCGACATATACAACCGGGTTTGATTGTGTTATTCTTTTCACATAAGGTAATAGGTATTACCTTTCAATCTATTTTGTTAAAGGAGAATGGCTATGAGCTATCAGGAACACGCGGTATATTTACGCAGAGCAGTGGAGATTTCTAAGGAGGCGCGGGCCGCCGGCAACACCCCCTTTGGTGCCCTTTTGGTAGACGGGGACGGGGAGATTATCATGGAACAGGGTAACATTGAGATTACCGAAAAGCTCTGCACCGGCCATGCGGAGGCCACCCTTGCCGCCCGCGCCTCCCACGAGTTTTCCAAAGATTTTCTCTGGACTTGCACCCTGTACACCACGGCGGAGCCCTGCGCCATGTGCGCCGGCGCGATTTACTGGGCCAACATCGGCCGGGTGGTTTACGGCATGACGGAACGCCGCCTTTTGGAGCTCACCGGCAGCAACGACCAGAACCCCACCTTCGACCTGCCCTGTCGGGACGTGTTCTCCAAGGGCCAGAAAGCCATTCAGGTCATCGGCCCCATCACCGAGGTAGAGGTTGAGGCCGCCAAGGTCCACGAGGGCTACTGGGACTAAGCTGACACTTCAAACCAATTAGAGGAGGAACCCACTTGGACGTTTTCGCGGAAAAAATCAGCTTTTGGAAAAAGCTGCTCATCGGCTTCCAGCACGTTCTTGCCATGTGCCCCGGCACCATCGCGGTGCCTCTCATCATGGCGGGTGCCATGAATCTGGACCCGGAGACCACCGCATTTTTGGTCTCCGCCAACCTCTTTACCAGCGGCGTTGCCATCTTACTGCAGGTTTTCGGACTGGGACGCTTCATCGGCTCCAAATACCCCATTATTCTGGGCTCCTCCTTCGCGCCGCTGGCACCTATGATTCTCATCGGCAATCAGTACGGCCTGCCCACCCTCTTTGGTGCCATCATGGTGTCCGGCCTGCTCATCTTCATCCTCTCCTTCTTTTTAGACAAGATTTTAGTCCTTTTCCCGCCGGTAGTCATCGGCACCTTTGTCACCCTCATCGGCATCAGCCTAGCCCCCACCGCCATGCAGGATTTGGCGGGTGGCGTGGGGAGCAGCGACTACGGCTCCATCCAAAACCTACTGCTGGGACTGGGCGTTTTGGTCTTTATCATTCTGGTAGAAAAGTTCGGCAAGGGGATTTGGCGGGCCATGTCCCTCCTGTTGGGCATTGCCGGCGGCACCTTGGTGGGTGCCCTGATGGGCATGGTGAATGTGGCCCCCGTGGTGGAGGCCAACGTCTTTCAGCTCATTGACCCCTTCCACTTCGGACTGCCCCAGTTTGAAATCGGCTCCATTGTCATCATGACGATTTTCTGCGTTATCAACATGATTCAGTGCATCGGGGTGTTCTCCGTGCTGGACGAGATTGTGGGTACCAAAACCGACAACGCCACCAAAATTCGGGGCATTAAGGCCCAGGCGGTGGCTCAGGTGTTCACCGGGGCGTTTAACTCTGTCCCCTCCACCATGTTCAACGAAAACGTGAGCCTCATCGACCTCACCAAAGTGAAAAGCCGGTCTGTCATTGCCGTTGCGGGCGTGATGATGCTTCTGTTGGGAGTATTCCCCAAAGTGTCCGCCGTCATTACCATGGTGCCTAAGGCGGTTTTGGGCGGTGCCACCTTGGCACTGTTCGGGGTGATTACCTCCTCCGGCATCTCCATCCTCTCCAAGCTGAACTTTTTTGAGGACAACAACTTCACCATCATCGGTACCAGCATCGCCATCGGCGTAGGTGCCACCTTTGCCTCGGACATTTTTGTAAATCTCCCCACCACCCTGTCCATGATTTGCAGCAACGGGCTGTTTATGGTGAGCATCAGCGACAATCTCTTAAACATCCTCCTCAACGTCAAAAAGTGACTACACCGCCCCTAAGAGCCGCCCTTGACACAACTCGCCAAAACCCTCAAAATCAGCAGTATCAGGCGATTGGAGGGATGACCGTGGAGGCGCGCAAAATGCTTACCCTTTCCCAGCAGGCGAAGAGCGAAATTTATCGCTACATCAAGGGCATGGATTTGGAAAAAAACAACAAACTGCCCCGTGAGGAAGCCTTGGCGGAGCAGATTGGCGTGAGCCGCATCACCATCCGTCAGGCTCTCAACGATTTATCCGCCGAGGGGACGGTATTCCGCCGTCAGGGCAAGGGCACCTTCGTCAATGTGGACTCCCTCAACATCAAGGTGAAATTCAGCCCCTGCATGGAATTTAGCCAGATGATTCAAAATAGCGGCTACACCCCCTCGGTGAAGCTGCTGAACATCGCCCAAATTCCCCGGGACGAGGCCATCTGCGACCTGTTGCAGATGGGGCCGGAGGAACAGTTGGTGGTGACGGAAAAGCTCTTTTTCGCCGACGACAGCATCTGTGCCTTTTGCCGGGACTATTTCAGTCTGAAACTCATCGGCGACGACGAGGCTTTCGCACAGTTCAGCCGCTACGAAAATTCCATTTTTCAGTATATCTATCAGCAGTCCGGCCAGAAAATCCAGTGGGACAAGGTGGAAATCGACACGATTTTAGCCGGCGATATTGCGGGCCTGTCCGACTATGCGGACACCGCAAGTCTGGGCGGCAAGCCGTTTCTCTACCTCAAGGGGGTCAATTACAGCACCAACGACCGCCCCCTGATTTACGCCTGCGAGTACATCAATACCTCCCTCATTCGGTACAACCTGATTCGGCAAAAGAATATTCAGTACTGATGCAACGCTCAATTTCAAACGGAGCACAAAATCCGCCTAACCGATTCAAAACCGGTCAGGCGGATTTTTTTGTGGGTGGGAGGTGTTTGTGCTATGGAATTGATGCATGGGAACGTGGATTGAAATTATTATAGTGTAATATTCGGTTAGAACAGACCAGCCGGGTGGCCACTCTATTTTTGTAGAATTAAACTGCGGTTTGTGCATTTTTGCCTAACCTTGTTTTGCGCGGTGTTTCTGTTTCCAAAGATACCCATCACATCCTTCGGATAGGGAAAAGAAACCTGTTAATACTATCCCTGTCACATGAAATACGCCGCAGGAGGTAATTCGATATGAAAGCGACAGGCATCGTCCGCCGCATTGACGATTTGGGCCGGGTGGTCATTCCCAAAGAAATCCGCAGAACCATGCGGATTCGAGAGGGTGACCCGTTGCAGACAACGTTGGCACCGTGGCAGATTTTCTGCCAATCTATGTTTAACTTGTCCAAATTGATGGTTTAGAACTGTGCATTTCGACGGAGAAAAAAGCCTTTACCGTGGGTATACACAACGGTACCCTTCGTTTTTCCTTCCATAAAAAGGCATTTATTTTACATTTTATTACAGCAAATTT
>JAVXKN010000131.1:0-3897 GCA_036647315.1 Oscillospiraceae bacterium
AGTTCGCAAACTGGGGGGAAAGAGGGTTGCCTCAGCAACGCCCCCATCGCTGCGGCGACCCTCTTCCGTCACGGCCCCGCGGGGCCGCGCCACCTTCCCCCCGGGGGAAGGCTCTACGATGGACGAAAGCAGGACGAGAGCCCTCATCCGTCACGATGCCGCGGCATCGCGCCACCTTCCCCTAAGGGGAAGGCTTTAAGCAGTGTGTCGCACCAAAGCTATACCACCACGCACAAAAAGGGCGGCGGTTATTCACCGCCGCCCCTTCCTTTATTCTCTTTACTTTTTCAGTGTCTCCGACCAGACTTCGTATTTGGCGACTTTTTCGTCGCACTGGGCCTTGTTTTCGCCGCTGGCTAGGACGTAGACCTTGACCTTGGGCTCGGTGCCGGAGGGGCGGACGATTAAGTCCGTGCCGTCCGCCAGCTTGTACTTGAGGACGTTGGAGCCGGTGAGCTCCATCTGGGTCACTTTGCCGGTGGCGACCTCGGTCTCGGTGCCGTCTGAATAGTCCTTGCGGAGGGTCACTGCCACGCCGG
Organism: Oscillospiraceae bacterium; assembly: GCA_036647315.1. GTDB lineage: Bacteria > Bacillota > Clostridia > Oscillospirales > Oscillospiraceae > JAVXKN01. The sequence continues at coordinate 540 of JAVXKN010000131.1, forward strand.
CGATTTCCGTCAGCGGGTTTTTCCGCAGATTTGCCATTAAGTCCTTCATTTTCTGCAGGCCGTCCAGCCCGGGCATCACCAGGTTCAGCGTTTTCTCGCCGTAGTAGCCGTACTTTGCAAAGAGGTCGCAGAGTGCGTCGTAAAGGGTTTTGCCCTGTGTAGCGTAGAAAGCGGCCATCTCCGTGATGATTAAGGCGGCGGTCACTGCGTCCTTATCCCGAACGTAGTCGCCCAGCATGTACCCGTAACTCTCCTCGTAGGAGAAAATCACCTTGCCCTCGCCGGTGGATTCCAGCGCGTTCTTCTTTTCCGCCATGAATTTGAAGCCGGTGAAGGTGTCAAAGCAGCGGATACCGTTCACTTCCGCAACTTTTCGGGCCATTTCGGTGGTGACGATGGTTTTCAGTGCCACGGCGTTTTTCGGCAGGGTGCCCGCCCGCTTTTTCGCGCCGATGAGGTAGTCCAGCAGCAGAACGCCGGTCTGGTTGCCGGAGATGGTGACGAATTCCCCGGCCTTGTTTTTCACCATGATGCCCACCCGGTCAGCGTCGGGGTCAGAGCCCAAAATAAAGTCCGCGTGCTCCTGTTTCGCCAGGGCGACGGCCAGGGTGAAGCCCTCCGGGTTCTCCGGGTTGGGGGAGATGACGGTGGGGAAATTGCCGTCCAAAATCATCTGCTCCGGGACGCAGAAAAGGTGCTTCACGCCTAGGGCGCGAATGGCCTGGGGAATCAGCTTGTAGCCGGTGCCGTGGAAGGGGGTGTACACCATTTTGAAGGTGTCCGCCACTTTTGCCACGCTCTCCCGGTCGTTGATTTGCGCCAGCACATGGCCCATGAATTTCTCGTCGGTCTCCCCGCCTAGGACGGTAATCATCCCGGCCTTTACCGCGTTATCGTAGTGCATGGTCTTCACGTCGGCGAAAATATCCAGCTCCTCCATCTTCTTGGCGATGGCGGCGGCGTGGTTGGGGGGCAGCTGGGCGCCGTCCTCCCAGTAAACCTTGTAACCGTTGTACTCCTTGGGGTTGTGGCTGGCGGTGACGTTGATTCCGGCGATGCAGCCGTACTCACGGACGGCGAAGGACAGCTCCGGCGTGGGGCGCAGGGCGTCGAAAATCCGCACCTTGATGCCGTTGGCGGCCATGACGCAGGCGGCCTCACGGGCGAACTCGGCGGAGTGGTTCCGGCAGTCGTAGCAGATGGCGATGCCCCGGTCTGCCGCGTCGCCGCCCTCGGCGAGAATGACGGAGGCGAAAGCCTGGGTGGCGTGGCGAATCACATGGATATTCATGCGGTTGAGGCCTACGGCCATGGTGCCCCGCAGGCCGGCGGTGCCGAATTCCAGCGGCGCGAAAAAGCGGCTTTCAACCTCTTTTTCATCGCCTACGATGGCGGCAAGCTCCGCGTTTTCCGCCTTGTCCAAGGCGGAGCTGGTGAGCCACTTTTGGAACGTTTCCTTGTAATTCATAAAAAATACCTCCAATATTTCGCAATTATTTGTGGTACTTGGTGCCGAGGTTAATCTGGGCGGCGCGGTAAATTTGCTCCAGCAGCATCACCCGCGCCAAATGGTGGGGGAAGGTCATGGGCGACATGGACAGCCGCAAATCCGCCCGTTCTTTGACGGAGTTATGTAAGCCGCAAGACCCGCCGATGAGGAAAATCACCTGAGATTTTCCCGCCGTGGGCCAGCTGTCCAGCTTTTCCGCCAGTGCCTCGCTGGACATGGGTTTTCCCTCGATGCACAGTGCCACCACAGCGGCGGACTTTGGGAGCAGCGGCAAAATGGCGTAGGCCTCACGCTCCAGCGCGGCGGAAATTTCCGCGTCGGACGGTGTTTGCGGCAGCCGCTGTTCGGGCAGTTCGGTGATGGAAAATTTGTAGAGCGGGGTCAGCCGTTTTTCATATTCCGCCGCCGCGTCCGCATAAAACCGCTCTTTCAGCTTGCCCACGCAGATAATTTGGACAGCTAACATGGGCAAAACCTCCTATAAAAAAACGGACAGCAGCTACCGCCGCCGCCCGTTTTTGACGTTCTATTAACCCACCTGTGCGCGGGTCTCCTCGTCGGGGACAATGACCACGCGGATGTCCGCCCCAAGGCCGGAGAGCTTGCGGACCAAGTCCTCGTAGCCCCGCTCAATGTGGTAAATATTTTCAATCTCCGTGGTACCGCTGGCGGCAAGGCCGGCAATCACCAGCGCGGCACCCGCCCGCAAATCGCAGGCGCGAACCTGCGCGCCGTTGAGCGCGGAAACGCCCTCAATGACGGCGATTTTGCCGTCCACCTGAATCTGCGCGCCCAGCCGGCGGAACTCGTCCACATAGCGGTAGCGGTTGTCGTAAACGCCTTCGGTGAGGACGCTTGTCCCCTCCGCCAGACACAAAACGGCGGCAATTTGCGGCTGCATATCCGTGGGGAATCCGGGGTAGGGCAGGGTTTTCACGTTGGCGCGGGTCAGGGGCCGGGTCCGGCGGACGAGGACGGAATCGTCCATTTCCTCCACCTCCAAGCCGGTTTCCGCCAGCTTGGCTGTGATACATTCCAGATGCTTGGGGATGACGTTTTTGATTAAAACCTCGCCCCCGGTGGCGGCCACCGCCGCCATATAAGTCCCCGCCTCAATCTGGTCGGGGATGATGGAATAGGAGCCGCCGCCCAGCCGGGGAACGCCGCGCACCTTGATCACGTCAGTGCCCGCGCCCATAATTTCCGCGCCCATGGAGTTTAAGAAGTTGGCTAAATCCACGATGTGGGGCTCTTTTGCGGCGTTTTCAATCACCGTCATGCCCTCCGCCAACGTGGCCGCCAGCATGATGTTCATGGTCGCGCCCACGGACACCATGTCCAAGTAAACTTGGGTGCCCACCAGCTTGCCGCCCTTGGCGACTGCGTGGATGAATCCGCCCTGCACGTCCACTTCCGCGCCCATGGCCACAAAGCCCTTGATGTGCTGGTCGATGGGTCGGCCGCCGAAGTCGCAACCGCCGGGGGGCGGCACTTCCGCAGACCCGAAACGGGAGAGAAGCGCGCCGATAAAGTAGTAGGACGCGCGGATTTTCCGCGCCAGTTCGTAGGGGATGCGGGCGTTGCGGATGTGGGAGCAGTCGATGTCCACCGTGGTGCGGTTCACCGTCTTAACCTCCGCGCCCAAATCTTGTAGAATGTTCAAAATCAGCGTCACATCGCTAATTTGGGGTATATTTTCAATGCGGCAGACACCGTCCACTAGGAGGGCTGCCGGGATGATGGCTACTGCCGCGTTTTTCGCGCCGCTGATTTCCACCTCGCCGTGGAGCGGTTTCCCGCCGTGGATTAAATATTTAGTCAAAGCCTCAACCCTCACCAACGCCCGCC
>JAVXKN010000132.1:0-3799 GCA_036647315.1 Oscillospiraceae bacterium
GGATGCCAAATCGGAGACGATTTTGGGTCTCATCGCCATCTGCAAGGAGCGGGGCATCGTCTGGACGGACACCATGCCCGTCACCCAAACCGCCCCCTATATGCTCACCGCCGCCGCCCAGGGGGAAAGCACGGAAAAACAGCTGGCCCGACTGGGTGAAAAGTCCAACTGGGACGTGTCCACCGCCGACGGCCTCATGGGCGCTCTGCGGAGCTACTACAAGGTGCCCAAAACCCTGTCGCCGGAAGATGATAGGGCCCTTCTGGGGGTTTTATACGAGGTGGCCCTCCGCAAAAAAGAGGTAACATGGTCGGAATATTCCTTTGCCACCGATGTGGATATTGACTTTATCTCCATGGTGAAGGAGCAGCAGCTGGTGGGGGTACAGGTGGAGCCGGTCACGGTCCGCCAATACAACACCACCGCCGCCCCCCACCTTTTGGGCCGCACAGGCCCCATGAACCCCACCGAGTGGGAGACCTATCAGGAACTGGGCTACGCCATGAATGAAACCGTGGGCAAGGAAGGGGCGGAGCAGGCCTTTGAATCCTGGCTCCGGGGTACCGCCGGCCTCCGTGCCGTGGAGACCAACGCCAACGGCAAAATCGTCAGCCAGCAGTGGATAGACGAACCCCAGCCCGGGGGCAACGTCATCACCACCATGGACCTGTCTCTCCAGCAAAAACTGGAGGAATCTATGGAAAAGCACATCCCCAAACTCACCGACACTGTGAAAGGCGGGGCGGGGGTGGTTATCGACGTGAATTCCGGGGCGGTGCGGGCCATGGCCTCCTACCCGGACTTTGACCTCACCACCATCTATAAAGACACCGCCGCCTATGAAAAAGCCGCCGCAGACCCCCTCACCCCCTTTGTAAACCGCGCCACCCAAGGGCTATACTCCCCGGGCTCCACTTTCAAGATGGTTACAGCCATCGGCGGCCTGCAGGAGGGCATCATCACCCCCGACACCAAGCTGCTGGACACCGGCAGATATATGTACTACGCCCCCAGCTACACCCCCTCCTGTTGGGTGTATAAATACGGCAGAACCCACGGCTGGCTAGACGTATCCAAAGCCATCGAGGTCTCCTGCAACGTGTTTTTCTACGACGTAGGCCGCCGTCTGGGCATTGAAAAGCTGGGAGAATATGCCCGGCTCTTCGGTCTGGGCGAAAAAACCGGCTTTGAGCTTTACGAAAAGGCGGGCACCGTGGCAGGGCCGGAATACACCGAGAGCATCGGTCAGGTGTGGAACGAGGGCAGCGTCCTCCCCGCCGCCATCGGGCAGGAAAATAACCAGTTCACCCCCCTGCAGCTGGCAAACTATGTGGCAACCCTTGTAAACGGCGGCCACCACTACTCCACCCACCTTTTGCAGTCCGTCAAATCCCACGACTTCTCCCAGGTGCTCTACACCCGCGAGCCGGAGGAGCTGGACACCATCAATATTGAACAAAAAAACCTGGATGCCGTCAAAGCGGGTATGCTCTCCCTCACGGAGGTAGGCTCGGTGTCCGGCTACTTTAAGAATCTGGGGGTCAAGGTAGGCGCGAAAACCGGCTCCGCCCAGGTGGGCAACAACAAGGACTCCAACGCCGTTTTCGTCTGCTACGCCCCCTTTGAAAACCCCCAAATCGCCATCGCGCTGGTGGCGGAGCAGGGCGGTTCCGGCGGCGACTTGGGCGCCATTGCCGCCGAGGTCATGTCCTTCTATTTCAGCAACGAAACCGCCATGGGCACCGTGGTAGGGGAAAACCAGCTGATACGGTAAGCTATTATCATATAACTTGGAGTTGTTTTCATGTTTGACAAGGAGACCTTTGATTCCCGCAGTCCCCGATACAAAACCCCCTTCGGTGCTGTCCCCGGCGGCACCGAAGTCTTTTTGACCCTGCGGCCCGCCCGCAGGAGCGGCTTTGTACGGGGGCTTTTAACCGCCCGATTTGAACTACGAGACAACGCGCTCCAAACCGCCCCCATCGTCTGGACAGGGACCGGGGAGGGCCGGGACGTTTTCTCCTGCACGCTGGAAACCGGGGACTATGTGGGGCTGATTTTCTACTCCTTCTCCCTCACCGGCTCGGACGGGCGCACCCTCCAATCCGAGGAATATCAGCTGACGGTCTACGACGGAAAAGCCGCCCCCGTCCCCCTGTGGTTCGGGGAGGGGATGAGCTACCAAATTTTCCCCGACCGCTTCTGCCGCACGGAAATTCCCGACCCCGCCGGCATGGTGGGCGGGCGCACCGTCCACCAAAACTGGGAGGAGGAACCCATTTACCACCCGGACGAGAACGGCGAGGTGCGCAATCGGGACTTTTTCGGCGGCAATCTGGCGGGTATTCTTGAAAAACTCCCCTATCTGCAAAAGCTGGGTGTGGAAACCCTCTACTTCTGCCCCCTCTTTGAGGCGGCGGAAAACCACCGCTACGGCACCGCGGACTACGAAAAAATCGACCCCATGCTGGGCACCAACGAGGACTTTACCGCCCTCTGCACCGCCGCCCACAAGCTGGGGCTCCGGGTGATGGTGGACGGGGTGTTTAACCATGTGGGCTTTGTGAGCCGGTACTTTAACGGCGACGGCTTTTATGGCACCGGCGGAGCGTCGAAAGACCAAAACTCCCCCTTCTTCCCCTGGTTCAAATTCACCCACTGGCCGGACAAATACGAGGCGTGGTGGGGGTTTTACACCCTGCCGGACACCCAGGAGGAGCAACCCTCCTATCGGGACTACATCATCGAAAACAAAAACTCCATCATCGCCCGATGGCTCCGGGCGGGGGCGGACGCTTGGCGGTTAGACGTGGCAGACGAGCTGCCTGACGACTTTGTGGCCGCCGTCAACGCCGCCGCAAAGCGGGTAAAGCCCGACGCGGTAGTCATCGGCGAGGTGTGGGAGGACGGCACCACAAAAATCGCCTACGATGTCCGCCGAAAGCACATTTTAGGGGGCCACTGCGACGGCCTGATGAATTATCCCCTCCGTGCCGCCATTGTCTCCTACCTGTTGGGGGGAAGTGCCGGGGACTTTGAAGAAGCCATGGAGACCCTCCGGGAGCACTACCCCCGGGACAGCTTTTATTCCTGCATGAACGCGCTGGGCACCCACGACACCCCCCGCATCTTCACCCTTTTGGGCGTGGGGCAGGATTATAAGGACAAAACCAAGGCCTTTCGCGCCGATTTCCGCCTAAACCCGGAGCAGCGGACGCTGGCGGAAAAGCGGCTCACCATGGGCCTCACCGCCCTTTTCTGTTTCCCCGGCTCCCCTATGGTTTACTACGGGGACGAGACGGAAATGGAGGGCTTTGAGGACCCCTTTAACCGCCGCACGTTCCCATGGGGCCGTGAAAACACCCCCATTTCCGCCCACATTACCCGTCTGGGTACACTGCGGAAAACGGAAAAAGCCCTCCGTTCAGGGGACATCTCCTACCCCGTGGCAGACCGCAATCTCCTCTGCTTTGCCCGCATTTTAGACGGCGAAACCGTCGCCGCCGCCCTGAATAACGGCAAGGCCGCCACCCTCACCCTCCCGTGGGCAACCGCCACCGATTTGCTCACCGGCGAAGTGTTTTCCGGGGAATCCATCCCCATGGCGGAGCTGACAAGCCGGGTGCTGAAAAAAGGATAAATCGTTTTACACATAACAAAGCGGCGTTGGAACATTCCAACGCCGCTCTTTTTTCAAAAATTACACAAATACCGCCTGCACCAGCACCATGTACATCGCCGTACCGGCGAAGATGGAGAGGAGATTATTGTGCCGCCACAGGTGGAGAATCACCACCAC
>JAVXKN010000133.1:0-3782 GCA_036647315.1 Oscillospiraceae bacterium
ATAAGAAAACCCCGCTGAAATCGTCGATTTCAGCGGGGGGTTTGGTCCGAGTGACACGATTCGAACGTGCGATCTCGTGGTCCCAAACCACGCGCGGTACCAGCTCCGCTACACCCGGGTAGAGCCCATATTATACGATAGTTTCAGAAAAAATGCAATAGCCGGCCGGAAAATTGCAATCTGCCAAAGGGCAACGTTGCTTTTTGCGGAGCGGTATCGTATAATAGGAGCAATCTTTGACGCGGGAGGACTTCTTTATGACCGGTTCCATCATCCCTGTGGGCTACGCGCCCATTTTGGGGCTTTACGATACCCAAAAAGCCATCGGGCTGCTAAAACGTCTTTTTGAGGACACCTTAGGCGGTGCGCTCAACCTGCGCCGTGTCTCCGCCCCCCTCTTTGTCGAGGCGGCATCGGGGCTTAACGACGACCTCTCCGGCGTGGAGCGGGCGGTATCCTTCGACATTCCCGCCGCCGGGCGTGACGCACAGGTGGTCCACTCCCTTGCCAAGTGGAAACGTCTGGCACTGCACCGTTACAGCTTTTCAGTAGGGGAGGGGCTGTACACCGACATGAACGCCATCCGCCGTGACGAAACCCCGGACAATATCCACTCTTTCTATGTGGACCAGTGGGACTGGGAAAAGGTGCTGGCCCCCCGCGACCGCACACGGGACTATTTGGAGGATACGGTAACGCGCATCGTGGACGCTCTCTGCGACACGGAAACCACCCTCCGGGCCGTGTTCCCCCAGCTCAATGTGCTCCCCGCCATCGACCGAAATGTGACCTTTATCACCGCCCAGGAGCTGGAGGATTTATACCCCGATTTGGCCCCGGATGCCCGTGAAAAGGCCTTTGTGGAGGCGCACCCCACCACCTTTTTAATCGGCATCGGCGGTGCGTTGAAGTCCGGCAAGCCCCACGACAACAGGGCTCCCGACTACGACGACTGGACGCTCAACGGCGACCTGCTCCTGTGGGACACGGTCTTAAACCGCGCACTGGAACTCTCCTCCATGGGCATCCGGGTGGATGCCAAAACCATGGATAAACAGCTCACCATCGCCGGCTGTGACGCCCGCCGCACCCTCTCTTTCCACAAAATGCTGCTGAGCAATCAGCTCCCCCTCACCATCGGCGGCGGCATCGGCCAGTCCCGGGTGTCCATGCTGCTTTTGGGCAAGGCCCACATCGGCGAGGTGCAGGTTTCCACCTGGGACGAGGGCACCATGCAGGTTGCGGCAGACGCGGGCATCGTGTTGCTGTAAAAAAGCACGAAAAACGTAAAAAATAAAGGCACCGCCGAAGTTTCGGCGGTGCCCTTTTTTGTCAAAATGACGCAGCTTGCTGGGCCTTTTTCCCCAGTTTTACGCAGCTTGCGATGATGCCGAAGAGGAACCAGAAGAGGAACATATTGCGGGGGTAGAACCAAGTGTACTCCGCCAGACTGATGACCAGCATTCCGCAGAGCCCCGCCATCGCGGCAGTCACCATGTTTTTCATCTCTTTGGAGGTGGTGGTGGCGAAGGCCTTGATGCCCGCCTTAAACTGCCCCAAAAGCAGTGCCAGATAGGCAATCAGCCCACCTATCCCCAGTTCGCACCACATCTGAAAGTAGTTGCTGTGGGCGTGGACAGGGTAGTTGCCGTCGTGGAGGGTGGGATAATTTTTGAAAACCTCGCCCATCACGGTGTGCCCAAGGCCCACCCCGGTGGTGCCGTGGTCTCCCAGCAGACGAAAAACATCCTCATAAATGGCGAAACGGTAGAGGGTAGAGGTGTCCTCCATGTTGCCAATGGTTAAAATGCGGTTGATGATGCTCTGAGGCAAGAAGGGGAGCATCAAAACACCGCAAATAAGGCATCCGGGGATAAACCGCCAGTTTTGGAAGGCCAGGAAGATAAATACGGCCAGTGCCAGCCCAATCCAACTGGAGCGGGAGTAGGTAAGACCGATGGAGATGAGGCACGGAACCAGAGCTGCGGCGGAGAGCAGCTTGCCCCGCCAGCCCTTGCAGTTGAGAAAGAGTGCCATCAGCAGGGGGATGAGCATCACTAAAATTTCCGCAAAGTTATTGGGGTTGTCGAAGAAGGAATAAATCCGCCCGGGCATATCCTTGTTCAAAATTTGGTCCTGCTGTGCCACCTGCACCGCTACGCCCTGAATCCCCTGAATACAGCCGTAGATGGAGGCGACGGTAATGCCTGCTGCCGCAAGGGACACCGTGGTGTGGAGCTGGCGGTAGTTCTGCACCGCGGAGACCAGCAGCAGAACAATGAAGAACGAGGTGATGTGGAACAGAAAAAACTTCATAGAGAGCCGCACCGAAAGGGAGGCCACAAACCCAATACAGACGAAAATCATGTAGATCATCATGTAGGGCCCCAGGCTGTCCAGTTCCAGCCGCAGCTTCTGCCGGTTGGCAGTCCCCACCAGGAACAGTGCGCCAATCCCCGCCACCGCTAACGGCGCGTAGGTGTTGTCCCACTGCGCGTGAGGTGTGGCAAGCATCACCAGCGCGAAAAGCCCCATCAGCAGCCAAGTGCCGTGACCCAAGGTCGCCACGCCCCGAAAGACCAAACTGCCGGAGAGCGGCCCACGCGCCTTTTTGTAAATCCATTTGGCAAAGGCACAGGGAATGTTCAAAAATGCGGTGCCAAATCGGCAGATAAAGCTGTTCGGCCACCCCCGAACCAGGGCTCCCTCCCGGACGGCAAACTGGCAGACCGCACTGGTTTGGATGCCCCGCTGAAGGTCCAGCCGCCGACGGTGGAACCAGCCACCTACCGCGCTCTCGTGCCAAAAAGCCCGCACGGCGTTCCAAAGTAGGAAGATAAATTGTAAAATCACACTGTTTTCTGTACAGGACATCATTTTATCGCCCTTTCGTAAACGCCGTAGGTGAGTTCACTCCACCGGCGAATTTCAAACTTGTCCTTCACCGCCTGCAGAGCGGCGGCGGCGCAGCCGGACCGGAAGGTTTCGTCCTCCAGCATGGTCTTCATGGCCTGTGCCATGGAGGCGGGGTTGTCATATTCCACCAGAATACCGCACTGTGCGTCCGGCGGCACAATGTCCCGGTTGCCACCCACATCGGTGACGATGGCGGGTAGCCCGGCGGCCATGGCCTCAATAATCTGGTAGGAAAGTGCCTCCGCACGGGAGGCATTGATGCAAATATCACTGCCGGCGCAAAGATTTTTCATGTCCTCCCGAAAGCCGGTGAAAACGACCCGTCCCGCCAGTCCCTGCGAGGTCACAAGAGCCTTTGTCTCCTCCAGCAGCGGCCCGTCCCCCGGCAAAACCATGGTGAAGGGCACGGCGGTGAGTTCGGTGAGTTTTTTGATGGAATCCACCAGATAGCGGTGCCCCTTGCCCTCCACAAAGCGGGCGGCGTAAATCATCACCAGGTTTTCTGCCGGAATTCCAAATTCCTGCCGCAGGGTAGAGGTGCCCCCCTGCCAGGCCTCCGGGTTCACGGCGTTGAAAATCACCTGAATTTTCTCCCCGTTCCAGCCGTTGCGCAGGAGTTGTTCTCTGCCCGGATTGCATACGGCAATGATTTGGTCCTGCCGCTTGTCCAGCAGTTTGTTGGAGCATTTGGTGACAAAATCGTTGGGCTGAATAATGTGGTTGGTGTAGACCACCCGAATTTTCGCGTTGTATTTTTTCGCCAACAGGGCAATGTAGTTCTCCCGCAAAAAGTGGCAGTGGATGATGTCGATGTCCCATTCCGCGCACAGGGCGGCTAGGGCCTTTGCCGCGTCCATGTCAAACCG
>JAVXKN010000134.1:0-3778 GCA_036647315.1 Oscillospiraceae bacterium
GAGAAAGACAGGCGGAAATCCGCTCCCGCAGTTCTTTGGGGATGGGAAGAAACACCGGCCATTTGGAGATGGCGGCGCAAAATAAATCCAAAACGCTCACCGGGTCCCCCCGGTCGAAGGCGGGACTTTGGGGCACATAACCCACCAGTGGCCGTGTTTTTTGACCCCCCGCCCGCTCAAAATGGATGGAGCCGGTGTGGGCAGTCTGGCCTAAAATGGCCCGAAACAGGGAGGATTTTCCCGCCCCGTTGGGGCCGATGAGGGCCACAATTTCCCCGCAGTGGAGGTGGAGATTCACATGGGAGAGCACTTCACCCTCGCCAAAGTTGACCCCCAAATCCTCCACCCGCAGGCAGCAGACCCCGTGGCAGCCATCGCCGCAATTTTCGTGCTTGTGTACGCTCATGCAAGTGCCTCCGCAATCGTTTTGATGTTTTCATCCATGGCGGTGAGGTAGGGGGCCATGCCGGTGCCCTCGCCGCTCATAATCATGTTCAGCTGTGCCACCTTCACGCCGCACTCCCGGGAAATAGCGTCGGCGGTGGCGGTAGAGCCGTTCTGTTCGGTAAAGATGGCGGGAACTTGATGCTCCTCAATGAGGGCAACAATCTCCCGAATTTCAGCGGCACTGGTCTCCGCCCCCTCCTCCTCTTCGATGGACTTCAGTAGGGTCAGGTGGAAAGCCTGGGAAAAATACTGAAATCCGTCGTGGAAGGTGATGAGTGCGCCGTCCGGGACGGCGGGGGCGGCAGCCAGCCACTCGGTGACGGCAGTTTTGGCGGCGGTAAAGTTGGCCTCGTAGATGGCAGCATTGCCGCTATCCGCCGCTACCAGTGCGTTTTTGATGTTCTCCGTCATGGTGACGGCCCGATTGGGGTCCATCCAAATGTGAGGGTCACTGCCCTCGCTACCCAGGGTCAAGAGGGCCACGTTTTCCGAGCAATCCACTGCGGTAGCGTCAGACTGCGCCAGCGCGTCCGACATAAAGTCCTCCAGTCCCACGCCGCTCATCATCACCACGTCGGCGTTTTCGATGGCCTTCATGTCGGTGACGGTGAGGGTGTAATTGTGGAGACAGGACACCTGCTCATTCACCAGCAAATCCACCTGCACGCCCTCCACGCCGTCAGTGACGGCGGTGGTGAACAGGTAAACCGGGTAGGTGGTGGCTAAAATATGCAGTTTGCCGTCGTCAGCAGTCCCCTTGGGGGCGCAGCCCGCCAACAGGAAAAGTGCGCAGCACAGCGCGAAAACTCGGAATTTTTTCAAAGTGACACCTCGTAAATTGTTTTGTGAACATCTTTTGCAAACACTTATTATACACCCATTGTACCCATTTGTAAAATCGGAGAGCGTCCCACGTCTACCCTGCGTAGTAGTTGATGAGGCACCCTGCCAGAATAATATCCCGCTCTTCCCGGGTCAAATTGGGCAGCTTGACCGTAAAGGGCGTTTCCGTGCCATTTCTGAGGAGGGTAGCGGTCAGGGTATCCCCTTTTCCCAAGAGCAGTGTCCGAATTCCCGGGAAATAAATGCGGTCGTCGGGCTGGATATTCAGCGTTTTCAGACCCTCCGCCACAAAGGGGAGCAGTCCCCAGTTTACCAGATTGGAGCGGTAACGTTTGGTGGCGTATTCCTCCGCCAAGTTGGCGCACCCGCCCAGCACCCGCTGGCAGGAGGCGGCCTGTTCACGGGCAGACCCATCCCCCGGTTTCATGGCAAGCACCAGAGAGCCCAGCCCGGTGGTATTTGGGTCGAACCCCGCCAAAGCGTCAACGGCTTTTCCGTCCCGACGCTCCAGTTCCAGTGCCCGCACTTCCTTGGAGCGGGGGACATATTGGGGGTCTTTGCGGGAGAGGGTAAACTCCGCCAGACGGAGGGGATTGGAGCGGTAGGAGGAGGTTTCCCCGGAGGGAATCAGCTCGTCGGTGGTGGTGACAGAATCATAAATGGCCGCCGCCACGGTGAGGAGCAGGTTTTCCGGCAGTGCAATCTGGGTCGGCCAGTCGGCAATATTCGGACCGAACACCAGCGGGGTTTCCGGCTGGGGCTTCCCCACGCCGTAGTACACCCGGGCTTTGTAGGGTGCGTCGTCGTAGTGCCACTGCTCATTGGGGGAATCGGCGGGAATGGTGTCCAATTCGGTGGCGGCGGTGAGTGCACCGCCGTTTTTCGCCGTGGCGGCGATACTGCGGGCATCCATGAGTGCCACATAGGAAACCTGACCGTCACCGGGCTTGGAACCCTCACGGTTGGGGAAGTTGCGGGTGGAGTGCCGGATGCTAAACGCGCCGTTTGCCGGGACATCCCCGGCCCCAAAGCAAGGCCCGCAGAAACAGGAGCGGATGGAGGCACCCGCCGCCATCAGCGTGGGCAGGGAGCCGTCACGGGTCAGTGCCAAAGAGACCGGCATACTGGCGGGGTAGCAGGAGAGCCAGAACGCGTCGGAGCCAATGGGCGCGTCCCCGATAATCTCCGCCGCCCGCTTCAAATTCTGCCAAGTGCCGCCGGAACAGCCGGCAATGACGGCCTGGTCAACGTAAAATTTGCCGTCACGAATTTTGGAAAGGAGGGATGTGGCGGGCTTTTTTAGGGAGAACTGCTTTACCGTGTCAGCGTCCACCGCCGCCAAAATATCCCCCATATTCTCCTTGAATTCACGGATGGTAAAGGCGTTGGAGGGGTGGAAGGGGAGGGCAATCATGGGCTCCACGGCGGATAAATCCAAGGTGATAGCTCCGTCGTACCCCGCACCCTCACAGGGGCTTTGGGCAGCATAGGAATCACCGCGGCCCAAGGCAGTGAGGGCAATTTTCGCGGTGTCATCGGTGGCCCATACAGAGGAGAGGCAGGCGGTTTCCGTGGTCATCACGTCGATGCCGCTGCGGTAGTCCATGGAGAGATTTTGAACGCCGGGGCCGAAAAATTCCAGCACCGCGTTTTTCACAAACCCGGTTTGGAAGGTGTCACGAATGAGTGCCAGTGCCACGTCCTGAGGCCCTACGCCGTTTTTAGGCGCGCCGGTGAGATAGACGGCAATCACCCGTGGGTACGCCAAATCGTAGGTCTTGCCCAAAAGCTGGCGGGCCAGCTCCGGGCCGCCCTCACCGATGGCGAGAGTACCGTAAGCACCGTATCGGGTGTGGCTGTCGGAGCCTAAAATCATCTTGCCCGGTGCGGCGTAATTTTCCCGCATATAGGCGTGAATCACCGCCTGATGGGCGGGGACAAATTCGCCGCCGTACCGCTTTGCAGCAGAGAGCCCGAAGACGTGGTCGTCCTCGTTGATGGTGCCGCCCACAGCGCAAAGGGAGTTGTGGCAGTTGGTTAAAACATAGGGCAGGGGAAAGGCCTCCATGCCGGAGGCGCGGGCGGTCTGGACAATGCCCACATAGGTAATGTCGTGGGAGGCCATCGCGTCAAACCGCAGGTGGAGGGATTCCATGGAACCCCCTGTATTGTGGCGGGCAAGGATGCCATAGGTCATGGTTTGGGTTGTGTCCCCCGTGCCGCTGAAAAGGGCACCATCCCGGTAAAAAACAGGTTCTGTTTGCAGCTTGAGCATAAAATAGCCTCCCCACAGTGTGCGAGTGTTTTCGTAATAATTCAGTATATCAAAATAGCCGCAAAAGCGCAAGCGTTCAAAGGGGAGATGGCGTTCTTTTTTGCGTGGTACCCGCTACCACGGGTGGGGTTTTTCCTTCGCCCTCCGTAAAGCCTTCCCCTCGGGGGAAGGCTTATCGCCCCGGCGGACGGGAATAGGACGGGGATTACGGAT
>JAVXKN010000135.1:0-3775 GCA_036647315.1 Oscillospiraceae bacterium
GGGGGGCAAATCCGTGACCGATACCTTTTCCACCTATCACCCGGTGGTGAATTTTCTCTATTTTGGGCTGGTGCTGGTGTTCTCCATGTGCTTTATGCACCCTCTGTGCCTGCTCATCTCCCTCTCCTGCGGATTTTTGTGGTCGGTATATTTGGGTGGGCGGAAGGCCCTGCGGTTCAATCTGGCCGCCATGCTCCCCATGGTGGTGCTGATGGCACTGATAAACCCCGTTTTCAGCCACCGAGGTGCCACCATTCTCGCCTATTTCCCCAACGGCAACCCCCTGACGCTGGAATCCATCCTCTACGGTCTTGCCGCCGCCGTCATGCTGGGGACGGTAATTTTGTGGTTCTCCTGCTACAATCAGGTGATGACCTCGGACAAATTCGTCTATCTGTTTGGGCGTGTCATCCCGGCACTTTCCCTCATCCTATCCATGGTACTGCGGTTTGTGCCCAAGTTCAAAGCACAGTTTTTGGTGGTGTCTCACGCGCAAAAGTGCGTAGGGCGGGACAGCTCCAACGGCGGGGTTTTCAGTCGCATCCGCCACGCTATCCGCATTTTATCCATCATGGTAACTTGGTCCCTAGAAAACGCCATTGAGACCGCGGACTCCATGAAGAGCCGGGGCTACGGGCTTTCCGGCCGCACCGCCTTTTCCATCTACCGCTTTGACGGCAGAGACAAAACGGCACTGTGCTTTACAGCCTTCATGGGCGCGCTGGTTTTGGTGCTGGCGTGGAAGGGGGAGCTTTTTTGGCGGTATTACCCCACTCTGCGGGGCGCGCCGCTGACCCCCTGGTCCTGTTTGGCCTTTCTCTGCTATTTATCGCTCTGCGCAATGCCCCTAATTTTGGACCGATGGGAGGATAGGAAATGGAAACATATCGCATCGAGCACCTGACCTTTTCCTATCCGAATCAGCGGGAAAAGGCGTTGGACGACCTCTCCCTCACCGTGGAGGCGGGGGAATTTATCACCCTCTGCGGCCCCTCGGGCTGTGGAAAAACTACCCTACTACGTCAGCTGAAAACCGTTCTGGCACCCCACGGAGAAAAGAGCGGGGCTATTTTTTTCCAAAACACACCCTTGGAGGAGCTGGACGGGCGGGTGCAAAGCAAGGATATCGGCTTTGTACTGCAGTCCCCGGAGAATCAGATTGTCACCGACAAGGTATGGCACGAGCTGGCCTTCGGGCTGGAAAGTCTGGGGTATGATACCCCCACCATCCGTCTGCGGGTGGCGGAAATGGCCTCCTTTTTTGGGATTCAGACCTGGTTTTACAAAAACGTCACCGAGCTTTCCGGCGGACAAAAGCAGCTGCTCAACCTGGCCGCCGTCATGGCGATGCAGCCCGGTGTGCTGATTTTGGACGAGCCCACCAGCCAGCTTGACCCCATTGCCGCCGCCGATTTTCTCGCCACCGTGGGCAAAATCAACCGGGAGCTGGGCACCACCGTCATCCTCACCGAGCACCGCTTGGAGGCGGCGTTCTCCCTCTCCGACCGCTGCATTGTGATGGACGGCGGAAGAATCATCGCCGACGCGCCACCCCGTGAGGCGGGGGAGCTGCTGCGAAACCGGGGCCACAAGATGTTTCTCGCCATGCCCACCCCTATGCGGATTTGGGCGGGGGTGGAAACGGCACTTTCTTGTCCGATTACCGTCCGTGAGGGGCGGGACTGGATTGGTGCCTTTTCGGAAAAACATGGGCTGCAGCCCGTCCCACAGCACCGCGCGCCTCTTTCAGAGGAATCCCCCGCTATTGAGCTGCGGGGGGTCTGGTTTCGCTATGAAAAGGAACTGCCGGATGTACTCAAAGGGCTGTCACTCACCGTGCCTCGGGGGTCCTTCTTCGCCCTGGTGGGGGGCAACGGCACCGGCAAAACCACCACACTCTCCCTGATTTCCGGCATCAAAAAACCCCATCGGGGCGAAGTGCTGGTAGATGGCAGGCCGCTGGACCAGATTCCCGACAGCGAAAAGTTCGGAGGCCTTTTGGGAGTACTGCCCCAAAATCCTCAGGCCCTTTTTGTGAAAAAAACCGTAGAGCTGGACCTCTACGAGATGCTCTCTGAGAAAAGACTTACCGCTGAGGAAAAGCGGGTTAAGGTGGAGGCTGTCACCCGGCTTTGCCAGCTGGAAAGTCTCCTCACTCGGCACCCCTACGACCTTTCCGGCGGCGAACAGCAGCGGGCGGCACTGGCAAAGGTGTTACTGCTGGAACCTCAAATTCTCC
The DNA here is from genome assembly GCA_036647315.1 of Oscillospiraceae bacterium. Classification (GTDB taxonomy): domain Bacteria; phylum Bacillota; class Clostridia; order Oscillospirales; family Oscillospiraceae; genus JAVXKN01. The sequence goes on from JAVXKN010000135.1 coordinate 2,240, forward strand.
TGCTGGACGAGCCCACCAAGGGGATAGACAGCTACTTTAAGGAAAAGCTGGCAAAAATTCTAAAGCGGCTTCAGGCCGGGGGCACCACCATTTTGATGGTGAGCCACGACATTGAGTTTTGCGCCAGCTACGCCGACCGCTGCGCCATGTGCTTTGACGGTGCCATCGTCACCCAAGGGGAGCCCCATAGCTTTTTCTCCGGCAACAATTTTTACACCACCGCCGCAAACCGCATGGTGCGCCATCTTTTGCCCGATGCCGTCACCGTGGAGGACGTGATAGCCGCTTGCGGTGGAACTGTGCCGGAGCCGGAAGTTTTTCCGCCATCGGACTTTGTTTTGACTCCCGCCCCTAAGCCTGACACCCCAAAGAAACCTGCCCCCAACGCTCCCCTGCTGCAAACCCCCACAGAACAGCGGAAACTTTCCCACAGAACGGTAGCCGCCGCGCTGATGATTCTCCTGCTCATTCCGCTGACGATTTTCGTCGGGATGTTTTATTTGGATAATCGGAAGTATTACTTCATCTCCATGCTGGTGATTTTGGAGACCTTTTTACCCTTTTTCCTGGTTTTTGAGGGGCGAAAGCCCCAGGCGCGGGAGCTGGTGGTGGTGGCGGTACTGTGCGCCATCGCCGTGGCCGGACGGGCAGCCTTTTTCATGGTGCCCCAGTTTAAGCCGGTGGCGGCCATCGTCATCATCGCCGCCGTTGCCTTGGGGGGCGAAACCGGGTTCATTGTGGGGGCGGTGTCCATGTTTGTCTCCAATATGTTCTTCGGGCAGGGGCCACTGACCCCGTGGCAGATGTTCGCCATGGGCCTCATCGGGTTTTTGGCAGGGGTACTGTTTCAAAAAGGGGTGCTGCGCCGCAGTAAGCCCGCTTTGTGCATATTCGGGTTTTGCGCCGCTTTGCTCCTCTACGGCGGCATTATGAACCCCGCCACCCTGCTGATGGCGCAGGAAAATCCCACCCTCCCCATGTTTCTCTCCTCCTATTTGATGGGGCTGCCCTTTGACCTTATCCACGGCGTTGCCACGGCGTTTTTCCTCTGGGTTGCAGGCCCCGCTTTTCTGGAAAAACTGGACCGCATCAAGGAGAAATACGGTCTGCTCCGCACCTAAAAAAGCGCAAAACACCGACTGCCTTTCGGCAGTCGGTGTTTTTTTTGCGGTTATGACTTCACGGTTTCCAGCTTGGACTGCATTACCATTTCCAGCTTGGTGATGCTGTTTGTCATGTCCTGGACGGATTTGTTCACCGCCAGAAGCTGATCCGGGGTGACACCGGGGATCGCAAGCGTCGCCTGAAGCTTCTCGCCCTCGGCATTCAGAATGTGAGACAGGCCGGTCTGCTCCAAAGCAACCGAGGTGGTGAGGTCGGCGATGGCTGTCTCGTAGGGGTCGCAGATGAGGCCGAACGCCACCGCTTCCCTGCCGTAGGTGATATATTCTGCGGAGACGGTTTTGGGGCTGGTGGTGATATAGACGTTACCGTTGGCGTGGTTGATGCCGGTACCCACCTCGGTGACCGTGTGGG
>JAVXKN010000136.1:0-3757 GCA_036647315.1 Oscillospiraceae bacterium
ATCTATCTCACCGAGCAGCTGGCCCAGCATTTGGAGCCGGAAATTGCCCGGTATAAGGACGAGATGAAGCCCGCCATCATCATGATTCCCGGCAAAGAGGGCTCTCTGGGCATCGGCATGGCAAACGTGAAAAAATCCGTAGAGCGCGCCGTGGGCGCGGACATTTTATAGGTGCAAAAAATTCCCCGAAAGAAGGTATTTTTCATGAGTAGTGGAACGATAGTTAAAGTATCCGGACCCCTCGTGGTGGCCACCGGCCTGCAGGATGCCAACATGGCAGACGTGGTGCGGGTGGGTGAGCAGCAGCTCATCGGCGAAATTCTCACCATGAACGGCGACTCCGCCGCCATTCAGGTCTACGAGGAGACCTCCGGCTTAGGGCCAGGTGCCACCGTCACCACCACGGGCGCACCCCTGTCCGTGGAATTAGGGCCTGGCATCATCGAGAATATTTACGACGGTATTCAGCGTCCGTTGGAAAAAATCATGGAGATTGCCGGTGCCACCATCACCCGCGGCATCCGTGTTCCCGCGCTGGACAGAGAGAAAAAGTGGGCCTTTACCGCCACCGCCAAGGTGGGGGACGAGGTGGTTGCCGGCGACATTATCGGCACCGTCCAAGAGACCACCGTGGTGCTCCATAAGATTATGATTCCCAACGGCATGAGCGGCACTCTTGCGTCCATTCAAAGCGGCGACTTCACCGTCACCGACACCATCGCCACTCTGAAAACCGCAGAGGGCGACGTGAAGGACCTCACCATGATGCAGAAGTGGCCCGTCCGCGTGGGCAGACCCTACAAAAAGAAGTTCCCCCCCACCGCCCCCCTGTGCTCCGGGCAGCGGATTATCGACACCATGTTCCCCATCGCCAAGGGCGGTACGGCGGCAGTCCCCGGGCCTTTCGGCTCCGGCAAAACCGTGGTGCAGCATCAGCTGGCCAAGTGGGCGGACGTGGACATCGTGGTCTACATCGGCTGTGGCGAGCGCGGCAACGAAATGACCGACGTTTTGCGTGAATTCCCGGAGCTGCAGGACCCCCGCACCGGCGAGTCCCTGATGAAGCGCACCGTCCTCATCGCCAACACCTCCGATATGCCCGTGGCCGCCCGTGAGGCATCTATCTACACCGGCATCACCATCGCGGAATATTTCCGCGACATGGGCTATGACGTGGCGGTTATCGCCGACTCCACCTCCCGCTGGGCGGAGGCACTGCGTGAAATGTCCGGCCGTCTGGAAGAGATGCCCGGCGAGGAGGGGTACCCCGCCTATCTGTCCTCCCGCCTTGCCCAGTTCTACGAGCGGGCCGGCTCCGTCCAGTGCTTAGGCACCGACGAAACCCGCAGAGGCTCCCTCACCGCCGTAGGTGCGGTTTCCCCTCCCGGCGGCGACCTGTCCGAGCCGGTTTCTCAGGGCACCATGCGGATTGTCAAGGTGTTCTGGGCGCTGGATGCGTCTCTGGCCTACCGCCGACATTTCCCCGCTATCAACTGGCTCAATTCCTATTCCCTCTATTTGGATTCCCTCAAGCCTTGGTACGACGAGCATCTGGGCAAAGGCTTTTTGGAGCATCGGGACAAGGCCATGGCTATTTTGCAGGAGGAGGCCAGCCTGAACGAAATCGTCCAGCTGGTGGGCAAGGATTCCCTCTCCGCCGCAGACCAGCTTACGCTGGAAACCGCCAAGATGATTCGAGAGGACTTCTTGCAGCAGAACGCCTTTATGGACGTGGACGGCTATTCCGACCACGACCGGCAGAGCAAACTGATGGCGATTATTTTGGATTACGACAAGCAGTGCCGCGCCGCCCTCCAAAAGGGTGCCATAGCGGCAAAGCTCTTTGAGATTCCCTCCCGTGAGAAAATCGGCAGAGCGAAAAGCGTCCCCGCAAAGGACTATGTCGCCGTCTATGGACAGATGGCAGAGGAAATGGCGACTGAAATCGAAGCAGTTGCCGCCGCAGGAGGTGACACGCTATGATCCGTGAATATCGTACCATTCAGGAAGTTTCCGGCCCGCTGATGGTGGTAAAACAGGTGGAGGGTGTCACCTACGACGAACTGGCGGAAATTGAGCTGCCCGACGGCTCCCTCCGCCGCTGCAAAGTGCTGGAAGTCAACGGCGAGAACGCCGTGGTTCAGCTTTTTGAGTCCTCCGCAGGCATTAACCTTGCCCAGTCCAAAATCCGCTTTTTGGGCCATCCGCTGGAGCTGGCGGTGTCCGGCGATATGCTGGGCCGCGTCTTTAACGGCATGGGCCATCCCATTGACGGCGGCCCGGAGATTCTGGCGGAGGCCCATCGGGACATTAACGGCCTGCCCATGAACCCCGCCGCCCGTGACTACCCCAACGAATTTATCCAGACCGGCATCTCCACCATCGACGGACTCAATACCCTGGTCCGTGGTCAGAAGCTGCCCATTTTCTCCGGCTCCGGCCTGCCCCACGCCAGCTTGGCGGCACAGATTGCCCGTCAGGCCAAGGTTATCGGCAACGAGGGCTCCAACTTCGCCGTGGTCTTTGCCGCCATCGGCATCACCTTTGAGGAGTCCAACTTCTTCATTCAGGAGTTCCGCCGCACCGGTGCCATCGACCGTACCGTCCTGTTCACCAACCTTGCAAACGACCCCGCCGTCGAGCGTATCGCCACACCCCGTATGGCCCTCACCGCCGCCGAGTATCTGGCGTTTGAGAAAAATATGCACGTTCTGGTGATCATGACCGATATTACCAACTACGCCGAGGCTCTCCGTGAGGTGTCGGCGGCAAAGAAGGAAGTCCCGGGCCGCCGTGGCTACCCCGGCTACCTCTACACCGACCTTGCCACCATGTACGAGCGGGCGGGTCGCCGTCTGGGTAGTGCCGGTTCCATCACCATGATTCCCATTCTCACCATGCCTGAGGACGACAAAACCCACCCCATCCCCGACCTCACCGGCTATATCACCGAGGGACAGATTATTTTGTCCCGTGAGCTGTACCGCCGGGGTATCAACCCGCCGGTAGACGTGCTGCCGTCCCTGTCCCGTCTGAAGGACAAGGGCATCGGCGAGGGCAAGACCCGTGAGGACCACGCCAGCACCATGAACCAGCTTTTTGCCGCTTATAGTACCGGCAAGGAGACCAAGGAGCTGATGGCGATTTTGGGCGAGGCCGCCCTGTCCCCCACGGATTTGCTGTACGCCAAATTCGCCGACGAGTTTGAAAAGCGTTACGTCGCCCAGGGCACCGAGGAGAACCGCTCCATCGAGGAGACTTTGGCGTTGGGCTGGGAACTGCTGTCCATCCTGCCAAAATCCGAACTCAAGCGCATTAAGCCGGAGCTGATTGAGAAATATCTCCCTAAAAAGGAGGGGTAGACCATGCCGGCAACCACCATAAACCCCACCAGAATGGAACTCACCCGCCTGAAAGGCCGCTTAAAAACCGCCCAGCGGGGCCATAAGCTGCTCAAAGACAAGCGGGACGAGCTAATGCGCCAATTTTTAGAGGTGGTGCGTGAAAACCGCACCCTCCGCGCCAAGGTGGAGGAGGCATTGGGCCGTGCCCACGGCTCCTTTACCGTGGCCTCCGCCCTCATGTCCGGCGCGGCCATGGAAGGCGCGCTCCTCTACCCCAAGCAGAGCGTGGAACTGGACATGACCTACAAAAACATCATGTCGGTGAACGTCCCCCTCTACGAATTCAAGACGAAAAACGCCGATGCGGGCGACATTTACCCCTACGGCTTTGCCGCCACCTCCGGCGAACTGGA
>JAVXKN010000137.1:0-3709 GCA_036647315.1 Oscillospiraceae bacterium
CACCGTGATGCGGTTTTGAGTGCCCTCGGGGGTGACCTCTAAGAGGATATTCCCGATGGCGGAGCAGGCTTTTTCGTCGATGCCAATGTGGGAGACATCGATGCCGGCGGCCTTGACGGTTTCCGTCAGCTCTCTGCCGAAGGCGTCGCTGCCCACCTTGCCCACCATGGTGACCTGCGCGCCCAGTCGGGCGGCCTGCACCGCCTGATTTGCCCCCTTGCCGCCGGGTGCGGTGCGGTAGGAGGTGCCGATAACGGTCTCGCCGGAATGGGGCACTCTGGGCGTGGACACGATGAGATCCATCACCAGACTGCCCACCACCAGAATTCGTGGTTTTTTTGCCATGAAAAGCCCTCCTTACAGTCCCAGCCGCTTCCGCAGGACGGTTTCCAGCGCAAAGAGACTGTCGATTTCCGCCTTGGCGTTTTTATCCAACTTGGAGACGTCGGCACTGCGGGTGGCAAGACCCATGGGGATGCCCTCCAAATTCATGTGGTACTTGGCGGAGACGGGGTAAATCCGCAATTCCAACGCACCGGCTAGGGTGAGGAAATCGCTCATCAGCTTGGCTTCGGCGGGCTTATCGTCCCGATGGTCGATGGACCACTTGTAGAGGTCGGGGTGGAGATTTGCCATGATGCCGTTGTACCCGGCGCCGCCGTGCTGAACGGTGTCAAAATAAGAGGCGGCGTTGGCGTTGAAAATTTTCAGCGGGGAGCCCTCTACCGCTTGGAGCCGCTCTCTGATGAGCTGGGCGTCACAGCAGGTATCCTTGAGGAACACCATCCGCTCCCCATGGGCGGCGCTTTTGAGAAACTCCGTAGACACCAGCCGCTTAAAGGGCATGGGGCACTCGTAGATGCCAAAGGAAACCTCCGGGAAACGGTCAAAAATCTCTTGGGCGTTTTCGGTAAAGACCTTCTCGCCCTCGTTTTTCTGGTCCAACCGGTTGGACACCAGCACATAGGCGTCCACCCCGGTTTTCATCATCTCTTCGATTTCCTCGAACTGGGTTTTCTTATCGTCGGCGGTGTGGCCGGACGCCACCACCTGAATCCGCCCACCGATGGCGTCGGTGACGCATTTTGCGATGTCGGTTTTCTCGCTTTTCGTGAGATACGCCATCTCGCTGGACTGACAGACGGCAAAAACTCCGGCACAGCCCTTTTGGATATACCACTCGCAGAGCTTTGGAATGACCTTAAAATCGGGTTTGTTGTCCGCCGTAAAGGGTGTAATCATGGTGGGCCAAACGCCACCGCGAATTGCAAAAGCCATAGAAATTTCCTCCTTAGGGTGGCGGGGCCGCAGTCCCGCTTCAAACCCGATTTAGATCATGCCAAACATACGGGGCAGGAACAGGACGGTTTCCGGGATAAATGTGATAACGAGCAGCACGATAATCATGACCACGATAGGCCATTTAATCTCTCGCATAACATCCTTCAGCGGGGTGCCCGAAATGCCGGAGGTGATGAACAGACACATACCGAAGGGCGGGGTGGAGAGGCCAATCATCATGTTAAAGACGATAACCAGACCGAAGTGGATGACGTTAATGCCCAGTGCCTGTGCCACAGGCCACAGAATGGGAATCATCACCAGCTGAATGACGGAGGTGTCTACAAACATCCCCAAAATCAGGATGATAATATTGACCATCAGCAGGAACACATAGGGGTTATCGGTGATATTGAGAAGGAGATTGGACACCAAGGTGCCGATTTCCTCCTTGGCGAAAATAAAGGAAATGGCGGAGGCGGCGCCCACCATAATGGAGACAGAGCCGGTGGCCTTCACGGTGTCGATGAGCACCTGCTTCAGTCCGCTCCACTTTAAGAGCCGATAGCCAAAGATGGCGACAATGAGCGCCCACAGTCCTGCCAGCGCACCCGCTTCCGTGGGGGTGCAGATACCGGTGTAGATGCCGATGAGGAGAATGACCGGGGTGAGCATGGCGGGGATAGCCTTGAAACAATAGCGGAGATAGGGACCCAATTTTGGGGGCGCGGACTTGGGGTACTTGCGCTTGCGGGCGATGAAAAATACATAGACGCAGAGGGCGACTGCCAGCAGTACGCCGGGGACCATGCCCGCCATAAAGAGGGCACCCACGGAGGCGCCGGTGAGCATGGCATAGATAACCATGGGGATGGAGGGCGGGAAAATAGGCCCAATGGTGGCGGAGGCGGCAGTGATGGCGCAGCTAAAGCCGTCGTCATAACCCTCGGCACGCATGGCGTCGATTTCCATTTTGCCCAGACCGGAAGCGTCGGCAACGGCGGAGCCGGTCATGCCGGAAAAGACCAGTGACGCCAGCACATTCACATGGGCAAGGCCACCGTGGAACCGTCCCACCAGACCTTTGCACACCCCAAAGACGTACTCGGTAATCTTGCCGGCATTCATGATATTGGCGGCGAAAATAAACAGGGGGACGGCAATCAGGGTGCCGTTGGTGAAAATCTGCTCAATGGTTTTTTGGGCCACCAAGTGGAGACTGCCCCCCTCGCCAATGAGCATAGCCCCGATGGGCACGCCGGAGACCAGACCGTCCATGATGAAGTACACCAGACAGGCGGCAATCATGCCGGTGGGAATGGGCATCCGCAGCAGGAAAATGAGGACAAACACGACAAGAAAGCAGATAAGCGGCAAATACTCCATCATGTTATGATTCCTCCTTTTCCGTTGGTTTTTCTTTTTTAGGCTTGGCCGGCTCCTCGGCAAAGACCTTGGTCAGGTCTATCTGCTCTTGGGCCAGAGAGTCCTCAATGGCAATCTGAGCCTCGGACTTGCCAGAATTGAGCATCCGCTTGGTGTGGTATTCGCTCCCGCGGAGCACCATAATTTCCTCGTAGATGTCCATAATGGTATACACCAAAATGAACACCAGGAAAATAATATAGGGGAAAAACACAATGGCCTTTGATATTTTCAAAATACTGGTCATCTGCTGGCGCTCCACCTGCTCGATGATATAGAGGAAGGAGGGGATAGCGGCCAGCGTGAAGGTGACGGCGATAATGAGGTTTCCCATCAGGGCGGTGATGGCCTTGCCCCGCACCTTTAGGCTGTCGTACAGCAGGGTAAAGGTGACGTGTGCCTTTTGGCGCTGGGCAAAGCAGGCGCCCAGCAGTACCACCCACAGAAAGCACATCTGCTCCACTTCCAGGGTCCATGTCTGGGGGTTATTGAGCACCCGCCGCATGAAAATCTGGTAACAAAAAACCAGAAACAGAACAGCGAAAGAAATCACCGGTATATAAAGCTCGACGCAGTTGCGCACAAAGCCGCCGGCCTTTTTCAGTTGATTCAAAATAGCATCTCCTTTCAGAACAAGGGATAAAAACGAAAAACGGGAGGAAGAAAGGGGGCGGTTTCCCGCCCCCTCTCTCAGAGAACATTAGGCAAGCGCCTGAATCTGCTCATAGAGGTCCATGTCCCAAGAGGCGGACACATCGCTGTCCAGATAGGCCTTCAGAACGTGCTCTGCAAAGGCGGGGACATCGGCTTCGTAGATGGCAAGCCCTTCGCCCTTGAGGAATTCCTGAACTTCGCTCTCGGTCTTCAGGTTCTTCTCGTCGCAGACCTTACGGCCAGCTTCGGCGGCTTCCAGTACCCAACCCTGCTGGGTCTCGGTGAGGGATGCCCATTTTTCCTCGTTGATGGTGGGCCATACGGAGTCCACCAGGTGATTTGTCAGAGA
>JAVXKN010000138.1:0-3693 GCA_036647315.1 Oscillospiraceae bacterium
CCGTCCAGCCAGCGCAGGGCAGTGGCGGAAATATCCACCCAAATGCCCAGATGCTCTATATAGGCCTCCCGGCTGTTCTGTAGGCTGTTTTCCTCCTGCATGGTGCGGATGGGACAGCTGGCGCACTGCTGCTGGTTTCCTTGGAAGAACTCATAGCAGGGCACAGTACATTTCTTGCCGTGTACCAGACTGTGGGCCTGGTGGTTCATGAACAGCACCTCAAAGGTTTCCGGGTTGACCACATAGACGTAGTTGCGCAGATGGTTCATGACCTCTATCTTTACTTGGGTATCTCTGGCGATGACCTCGTCTGTCCTCAATTTCACCAAGAAGGTGGATAAAATATTACAGATGGTGGCAATTTCGTCGATTTCCGCCTCGTTGCGCAACGCGCCCCCGCGGCAGTTGTCAAAGCCGATAAAGCCCAGCAGCTTGCCCTTGTCGAAAATGCCAAACTGCACCATAGACTGAATACCCTGAGGAGCCAAAAAGACGCGCTCCTCCGGCGGCATATCCTCCAGCGATTTCATGACGAAAATGCCGGTCTTATAAAAACTGGCGTTGGCGGTGGAGGCGGCCTCAATGGGCACCCGCTGTAAATTGTCAAGCTCTGCCGTCACCCCTTGGGCGCACCACTCAAACGTGTTGGAGGTGGTGGTTCCGTCCGGGTCTGTTTCAAAAATATAGCCCCGCTCAAAGGAAAAATGGCTGGCTACCAGTGCCAGGGCGGAGTAAACCGCCTCCGTGGAATTTCCGGAGTGGTAGAGTGCCTCAAAGACATATTGAATACCACTTTTCGGCGAATCCATTGGTGGGACTGCGTTTCCCGCCTGTGCTGACTTCTGTGCCATAAACTCACTCCCTTGGAAAAATGGACTTTGCGTTCAAGGTGTTGGCGTCTATTCACCATAATACCAAATTTTTCCCTAAAACACAAGAAAAAACTTCCAAAAAAGCGTGGTAGCACTGCCCCGCCGTTTTCTGCATAGGATACGGCAACAGTCAAAACGGAGGCGAGGCACAGTGGAGACAGAACAAAGGCGGGTCATCGCCCTAGCGGGCAACCCCAACGTGGGAAAATCAACCCTTTTTAACGCACTCACCAATCTGCGTCAGCATACGGGCAACTGGCCGGGTAAAACCGTCACCAGTGCCCGTGGACACTACACCCACCACGGCGTCCTTTACGAGGTGGTGGATCTCCCCGGTACTTATTCCCTCATGGCCCACTCCCAAGAGGAACGGGTTGCCCGTGACTTTCTCCAAACCGGCGGTGCCACCTGCACCGTGGTGCTCTGCGACAGCACCTGTCTGGAGCGAAACCTGATTTTAGCCCTCCAAACCATCGGGTTGGGCGGGCGGGTGATTGTGTGTGTGAACCTGTTAGATGAGGCCAAGCGGAAAGGTATTGCCGTCGATTTGGCGGCACTGGAGGGGGAACTCTCCGTCCCGGTGGTGGGCATTTCCGCCGCCACCGGCGGGGGTATTTCCCGGCTTTTAGACGTGATAGCGGCCACGGCGGAAATCCCCGCCCCGGAAAAATCCCTGTTGGACCCCGACGAGCAAAGGGCGGCGGAGCAGGTGGGTCTGGCGGAAAAAATCGCCCGCAAAGTGGTGACGGTGCGCTGTGGGGACGGCATGGCCCGGGACCGCAAACTGGACCGCATTTTCGCGGGGAAATACTCCGGCATGGCGGTGCTGGTGCTGCTGTTGTGCGGGGTTTTGTGGCTCACCATCGCCGGTGCCAACGTCCCCTCCCAGTGGCTGGCCCGGGGCTTTTCTTGGGGTCAAACCCAGCTCACCGCCCTCTTTGCCGCCCTCAACGCCCCAGACTGGCTCCACGGCGCGCTGGTGCTGGGGGTCTATCGGGTGCTGGCGTGGGTCGTTTCGGTAATGCTCCCCCCCATGGCGATTTTCTTTCCGCTTTTTACGCTGTTGGAGGACTTCGGCTACCTCCCACGGGCGGCCTTTTTGCTGGACCACTTTTTCCAAAAAGCCCACGCCTGCGGCAAGCAGGCCCTCACCATGTGCATGGGTCTGGGCTGTAACGCGGTGGGTGTGGAGGGTGCCCGGATTATCGACTCGGAGCGGGAGCGGCTGGTGGCGATTATCACCAATTCTCTGGTGCCCTGTAACGGCCGGTTCCCAACGCTCCTAACCCTTGCCGCCCTCTTTTTCGTGGGTACCGGCGGGGGACTGGGTGGTTCCCTGGGGACGGCACTGGCCCTCACCGCCGTCATTTTGTTGGGGGTTGCCATGACCCTCTGGGTGTCCAAACTGCTCACCAAAACCGTCCTCCGCGGCACCCCCACAGCATTCACCATGGAGCTGCCCCCTTACCGCACCCCCCGGTTCGGTCAGGTGGTGGTGCGCTCGGTGCTGGATCGGACGCTTTTCGTCCTAGGCCGTGCGGTGGTGGTGGCGGCACCGGCGGGACTGGTGATTTGGGTGTGCGCCAATGTGACGGTGGGAAACGCCAGCCTCCTCACCCACGCCATCGGCTTTCTCGACCCCTTCGCCCGGCTTTTAGGGCTGGACGGGGTGATTCTGGCGGCCTTTATTCTGGGCTTTCCCGCCAACGAAATTGTCTTTCCCATTATTTTAATGGGCTATCTGGCCACAGGCACCCTGCAGGATATGGAGGGTGCCGCGGCTCTGGGCAGTGTCCTCACCCAAAACGGCTGGACGGCAGTGACCGCCCTGTGTACCATGCTCTTTTCCCTCTTTCACTGGCCCTGCTCCACCACCTGCCTCACCATCTGGAAAGAGACAAAAAGCCCAAAATGGACGCTCTTAGCGGTAGCCACCCCCACGGCGGTGGGTATGGTGCTCTGCTTCGCGGTAGCCACGCTGGCCCGATGCTTTGGCTAATGTGATAATTACCTTAATATTTGATTAAATCTTCCGAAAAAAGGGGAAAGCTAAAAGAAATCATGTTACAATAACAAAAGTACAGCAGAAAAAACAACAAGGGAGAACACTATGGAGCGTGAAAGAACCAATCTCGACACCGGCCTGACCCCGGAAGAGGTCCTTACCCGGGTGGCGGCGGGCCAGGCAAACGGCGGGGGAGAGGATTTGTCCAAGAGTTACAAGCAGATTTTCAAGGAAAATCTCCTCACCGCCTTTAACTTTCTAAACCTGGTGCTGGCTATCGCCGTTCTCTCCGTAGGTTCCTATAAAAACGCCCTCTTTATGGGGGTGATTCTCTGCAATATCGTCATTGGCACTGTCCAGGAAATTCGCGCTAAGCGCACCATCGACCGGCTCTCCCTCATCGCCAGCCCCAAGGCCCATGTGCTCCGTGGCGGTTTTCCCGTAGAACTCCCGCTGGCGGAACTGGTGCTGGATGATTTATTGTGCCTCACCGCCGGCAGTCAAATTTGCGCCGACTGCACCGTGGCAGAGGGCTTTTGCGAGGTCAACGAGTCCCTCTTAACCGGCGAGGCGGATGCCGTCACCAAACACCCCGGGGATACCCTCCTCTCCGGCAGTTTTGTGGTGTCGGGGAAGTGCAAGGCCCAAGTGATTCATGTGGGGGCGGAAAACTATGCCGCCCAAATCACCAAAACCGCCAAATACATCAAGCACCCCGCCTCCCAGCTGATGGCGGCCACCCACAAAATCATCAAATTCATCGCCCTTGCCATCATCCCCATCGGTATCGCCCTCTTTGCAAAGCAGGTCTTTTTC
>JAVXKN010000139.1:0-3681 GCA_036647315.1 Oscillospiraceae bacterium
ATGAATGAGAATATGCTTGTTCAAAAAGGGGGACATTGGCTTATGAAACAATATGCAAAGCTCATTTTGGGTTCCGTCCTCGTCCTCGCGCTTCTGACTGCCGGCTGCGTTCAAAAGGAAACCCCAGATGCGCCGGTCAAAGTTTTGGAGTTTATATTTTCTCAGGAGGGCGGCACCGCAGTAGCCCCGGAAGAATATTCCGCCGCACTGACCCCCTACTGCACAGAGGATGGGCTCGCTTTTCTGCTTCAAAACCGCATTGGCTGGACCGCCAAAAACCTTGCGGCAGAGGAGGGCTGCAGCTTGCAACCCTCTAATATTGAGGTGAAATTGGACAAAAAGTCCACCCAGACGCAGACCGCAACCTTTTCCCTCGTTGTCACCGTGACCCCCGCAGAAGGGGAGCCGCAAACCGTCACCCAAACAGGCACGTTGCAACTTGCGCCGAAGGACGGCGCACTCCTTGTACATTCCATATGGCTTGAAAATCCCCAGGACTTGCTCGAAGCCCTGGACTAGCATACAAAAACCAGAGAAAAAGCCCCCAATCGTAGCACTACGATTGGGGGCTTCTTTTATTTCTGATACTCAAACTCCAAATTGTACATGGACACAGGGTCGCCGTCTTGGATGCCCATCTCCTCCATGCGGGTAAAGAGGCCGGACTCCCGGAGGCACTTGTCGAACCAGTTGCGGGACTCCTGGTCGCCGAAGTTCACGTTGGCGATAAGCTGTTCCAGCCACGGGCCCTCCACAATCCAGGTGCCGTCCTCCTCCGTAATGGTGGGGGGCGTGGTGGTATCTACCTCCGGGGGACGCTCCACAAAGGTGGGCTCGTACACCACCACCGGGGGCAGCTGGGCCAGCAGACCCGCCGTATGGCGCATGAGCTGGGCGGTGCCCTGATGGGCGGCGGCGGAAATCTCGAAGAATTCCAGCCCTTTGGCCTCCACATGGGCTTTGAGTGCCTCTAGGCCGTCACGGTTTTCCGCAATGTCCGTTTTGTTGCCCGCCACAATCATCTTGCGGGTGGCAAGCTCCGGGGAATACTGGGAAAGTTCAGCACAGATGGCCTCGAAGTCCTCCACCGGATCTCTCCCCTCACTGCCGGACACGTCCACAACGTGGATGAGCAGGCGGCAGCGGTCGATGTGCCGCAAAAAGTCGTGGCCTAAGCCCAGACCGTCCGCCGCGCCCTCGATGATGCCGGGGATGTCCGCCATGACGAAGGAGACCCCCTCGTCCACATAGACAACGCCCAGATTGGGGAACAGGGTGGTGAAGTGGTAGTTGGCGATTTTCGGCTGTGCCTTGGAGACAACGGAGAGGAGGGTGGATTTGCCCACGTTGGGGAACCCCACCAAGCCCACGTCCGCCAGCAGTTTCAGCTCCATGACAATGTTCCGCTCCTTGCCCGGCAGTCCCGCCTTAGCAAAGCGGGGGACCTGACGGGTGGGGGTGGCGAAGTGCTTATTGCCCCAGCCGCCGCTGCCGCCACGGGCCAGCACGAAGGGCTGGAGGGTGGACATATCGCAGATAATCTCCTCGGTTTCCGCGTCACGGACGACGGTGCCCCGGGGGACACGGATGACGAGGGGCGCGCCGTCTTTCCCGGTGCAGCGGCTGGTGCCGCCGGGTACGCCGTCGGCTGCCACATACTTCCGCTTATAGCGGAAGTCCATGAGGGTGGAGAGGTTATCGTCCACCTGGAGCACCACGTCGCCGCCTTTGCCGCCGTCCCCGCCGTCGGGGCCGCCGGAGGCCACATATTTTTCACGGTGAAAGGCCACCGCGCCGTCCCCGCCACGTCCTGCCTTTACGGTCACACGGGCTTTATCAATAAATAAGGGCATTGTTTTACCTCTTTCTGTCTCCGAAAACGAGAGCCTCGAACAGAACGTTCGAGGCTCTTAGTATATCCATCTAGGTTACTGCGCAATCTCCACAATGGAGACCTGCTTGCGATCTTTGCCCATCCGCTCGAACTTGACTTTACCGTCCTTCGTAGCGAACAGCGTATCATCGCTGCCCTTGCCGACGTTCACGCCGGGGTGGATATGAGTGCCCCGCTGACGGACGAGAATGTTGCCTGCCAGCACGAACTGACCGTCGCCGCGCTTGACGCCCAGACGCTGGGAAGCGGAATCACGACCGTTACGGGTGGAACCCACGCCCTTTTTATGGGCGAAAAATTGCAATCCAATTTTCAGCATACTATTTCACTCCTTCGAGTCTAAATTTATGACTTCTAAATGCTGGGGATACTCCTCGTGGAGCTCTGCGCAGTACACCATGAACGCCGCCAAAACAGTCTGGCAAGTGGATTCATTGGTCTGCCCAAGGCTACCGGGGAGCTTGAGGGATATCAGCGCGTCACGCTCTTTCACCTTGACGGCGGCACCCAGTCCCAGTACATCGTTTACAGTGGTCTCAATGAGACGCACGGCACTGGTGACGGCGGCGCAGAGAATGTCCGGCTGGCCCGGCTCTGCAAGGTCTGCGTGACCGCGGGTTTCAAAGCCCACGATGCGGCTGGCCTCGCTATGGAATGTGACGGTAATCATCGTCTTAAGCCTTTACGGACTTAATTTCGATTTTGGTATAGGGCTGTCTGTGGCCCTGGCGGCGGGAGTAGTTTTTCTTGGCCTTATACTTAAAGACCATGATTTTCTTGCCTCTGCCGTTCTTGACGATGCTGGCTTCCACGGTAGCACCGGCTACTAAGGGAGCTCCAAAGGTGGCCTTGTCGCCGTCCAGCAGTGCCAAAACCTTGTCAAAGGTAACGGTATCGCCGGCCTCTGCGGGAAGCTTCTCGATGAACAGGGTATCACCCTCCGTCACCTTGTACTGCTTTCCGCCGGTTTCGATAATTGCGTGCATTTTCTTGCACCTCTCCTTCATTACGGGCTCGCTGTCGTAGGGGGAGATGAAATCATCCCACTTAGAAACCTAGTCAATGCGGCTAAGATAGTATATCAGACCGTTTCGTCAATGTCAACACTGAATTTTCCGCGATACCAGCCGGTTACGCCAACTTTTTTGGCTAAAATGCCACGGGTGGTATGCCGCACCAGTCCCAGCACCTCCCCGGCTACAACTTCTAGCTCCAAATCCGTGGAATCCTCGCATCCGATTTTGCCGTTCTTCTCGTAGAGAAACTCCGTGAGAATGTCCAGCTCGTAGCCGGTGGACCGATGTCGGCAGTGGCAAAACTCCGGCCCCCGCTTCAAAATCTCCACCTCGTCGTCCCCCCAGCGGAGGTTGAGCGAATTCTTAGACGGTGCTTGAGACTCTAGGGCTACCACGGTTTTCAGCCCGTCGTAGGACACCCACGAAAAGTCCTCGCTCCCCAAAAACGGGATGATGAGGGCGTTTAACTGTCCGTCCAGCTTCAGACCACAGCCGCCGTCGATGCTGATGATGTGCTTCTCTCTGCAGATGATAGGCTCCGCCGAGGGGACGCGCCTGTGGTAGAGCGTCACCGGGGTGTGGCCCACCACGCACCACTTTTCAAGGTGCACATCCCTGTCTAAAAAGTTGTCGTTTTTCATGCAGCGCCACGGGTCCAGCCCCTCCATATTCTTGCAGGAGGGGACGCCCCCGTGGACGAAAATCATGGTTTCGCTCTCTAAAACAACAGGCCAAGCGCCGATAAATTCCAGCTCCGGCTGAAACTGTTCC
>JAVXKN010000140.1:0-3647 GCA_036647315.1 Oscillospiraceae bacterium
AGGTCTACGTCAGTGCCGATGGACGGCACCTGTGGCGGATTATTGACAATCTCCTAGGCAACTGCACCAAGTACGCCCTGGAGGGCACCCGGGTCTATGTGGACGTTTTGTCCTGGGACGGGGACGCGGTCATCTCCGTCAAAAACGTGTCGCGGGAGGCGTTAAACGTCCAGCCCAACGAGCTGATGGAGCGGTTTGTCCGCGGGGAAGAATCCCGCTCCACCGAGGGTTCCGGCTTAGGGCTCTCCATCGCCCGCAGTCTCACAGAATTACAAGGCGGCACCTTCCGCATTGACATTGACGGCGACTTATTTAAGGCCTCGGTGCGGTTGCCGATTTTACCGTAACAGCACAAAAAAGGCACGCAGGAAGTTTTCCTGCGTGCCTTTTCTTTTTAGAATAAATCCCGCTTTTTCAGGATGATGGCGATGATGCCCACAAGCACCACCGTCACCACCAGTGGAACCCACCAGAACTGGTCCAACGGCAGACCGCCCCGAATATTCATGCCGTAGAAGCTGAAAATGATATTGGGGATGGTGAGGAGGATGGTAATGGAGGTTAACACCTTCATAATGACGTTTAAGTTATTGGAAATGACGGAGGCGAAGGCATCCATCATGCCGGAGATAATGGAGGAGTAGATATTCGCCATCTCAATGGCCTGACGCACCTCGATGAGCACGTCCTCCAACAGGTCGTGATCCTCCTCGTAGAGGGTGACAATGCGGCCACGGAGAATCTTCTCCAAGGTGACCTCGTTGGCCTTGAGGGACGTACTAAAATAGACCAGAGACTTTTCCAAATCCAAAAGCTGGATAAGCTCCTTATTCCGCTGGGATTTATAGAGCTGACGCTCCATATAGTTGTAGATTTTATCAATCTGTTTCAAATACTGCAGATAGCGTTTTGCCACATACAGGAGGATATACAGAATGAAGCTTGTCCGCTGCTGGGTTTTGGCGTTTTTAATGAGGCCGTCCTGAAAGTCGCGGATGACGGAGGATTCCTTCAGGCTGACGGTAATGATGTGCTTATCCGTGACGATAATGCCCATGGGGAGGGTGGAATAGACCACCGCGTCGTTTTTCTCCACGGAGGGCACGTCAATGATGATGAGGGTCTGGCCGTCCTCGGTGTCGATACGGGAGGATTCCTCCTCGTCCAGCGCGGCACGGAGAAACGCACCGTCCACCCCTAGGGTTGCGGTGACGGTGTTCAGTTCGTCCTCGCTGGGGTAGGTGAGGTTCACCCAGCAGCCGTCCTCTACGGTGTCCAGCTTGGTCATTTTTCCGTCGATTGTCTTATGAATGGTAAGCAAATAGGTTCACGCCTTTCCGGGCGCACCGCTCCTATGCCACCTGAAAAAAGGAGGGTTTGTGCGCCATGTGTCTAGAGTGGGTACTTCGACTATACGGGTCACTTGCCACGACGCAGATTCCTCCTCTAATTTCAATGTAAGACCGCAAACCGGTCAGCCTCCCTATTATAAGCCAGACGGGTGTATATTGCAAGAAAAAGAACAGAAAAAATCCCCCGACAGGCAGAGCCTGTCGGGGGATTTCGTTTCACAATTTAGCGGTTTCTCGCGAAAATGCTCAGAAGGTCGCCGAAGTCGGTGTCGTCGTCCTTGGCGGGGGCCTCCGCTGTGGGCGTTTCGGAGGCTGCGCCGGGGGCTGCGGCAGCGGCGTCTACATTTTGGCGGGAGAAGGGGTTGCTGCTGACGCTTCCGCCTGCCTGAGCCTTCTCCTTCTCGTCAAAGCCGGTGGCGATGACGGTGATGCACATTTCGTCTTCCATGCTCTCGTCGAAGGCGGCACCGAAGATGAAGAGGGCATCCGGGTGGGCAACCTCACGGACCATATCGGCGGCGGCAGTGACCTCGTCCAGACCCATATCCATGGAGCCGGTGATGTTCACGATAACGCCACGGGCACCGTCGATAGAGGTCTCCAACAGGGGGCTCTGAATGGCCATGCGGGCGGCTTCCTCCGCCTTGTTTTTGCCGGCGGCACGGCCCACGCCCATGTGCGCCATCCCCGCGTCCTTCATGACGGCGGTAACGTCGGCAAAGTCTAGGTTGATGAAGCCGGTGATTTTGATGAGGTCGGACACCGACTGCACCGCCTGACGAAGTACATCGTCGGCGATTTCAAAGGCGTTGGCAAAGGTAATTTTCTGGTCGGTGGCAAACTGGAGGCGGTCGTTGGGGATAATCACCAGGGAGTCCACCTTCTGGCGGAGCTCCTCAATGCCCTTTTCCGCCTGCTCCATGCGGCGGCGACCCTCAAAGCTAAAGGGCTTGGTGACAACGCCCACGGTGAGGATGCCCATTTCCTTGGCAATGTCGGCTACGATGGGTGCCGCGCCGGTGCCGGTGCCGCCGCCCATGCCGGCGGTGATGAACACCATATCGGTGTCCTCCAGCATTTTGGAAATTTGGCTACGGGACTCCTCGGCGGACTTGCGACCCATTTCGGGGTCAGAGCCCGCGCCCTTGCCGTTTGTGAGCTTTTCGCCAATTTGAATTTTATAGGTGGCCGCGGACACGTCCAAAAACTGCTTGTCCGTATTGACAGCGATAAAATCGACACCTCTCATGGTGGAAGAAACCATGCGGTTGACAACGTTGTTGCCGCCGCCGCCTACGCCGATGACCTTGATGATATCGTCCGTGTTGATGCCGGGGTCCATCTGAAACGCCATAATGCGCCCCTCCTAAATATGTAAAACAAGTAGTTGTGTGTCGAACAGGGTCTGTATACCTACATCTTGTACTATTCTAGTCCTTTTTCTGTTCTAGGTCAAGGGAAATCGCAAATATTTTCAAGAAACCGGGATGAATCGCATCTGACCGTCCATTGTCATATCCACCGTGTACTTTTGCCCCTCCACCACGCGCCCACTCTCCAAGGCTTCTCGGAAAAAACGAGCACGATAGGGGAAGTCTGCGGTAGAGGACAGCGTAACGGTGTATTTGTCGTCGTACCCAAAAATAATGTGGTAGCCTTGGGTGAGGTCGATGTAGTCGGTTTTCTCCAACAGTCCCTCTTTTTCCAAGGCCGACATAAGGCCTTGCAGGGCGGTCAGCGTGACGCGCTCCTCCGTGGAGGCTGCCAGATTGGTCCCCTCCGCGGGAGCCAGCGGCGTAATGCCCCGAATGACGCAATAGTCCTCGGTGGGGACAGTCGTCCGCCGCTCTAACAGCTTTCCGCCGGCATCCAGCACCCACCATTCCCCTGCCCCCTCTACACAGGCGGCGGCCACTGTCTCCCGCAGGGTAATCACCAGGGTGTCCGGCAGTCTGCGCTGGGGGAGGACTTCCTCAATATAGGGCAGCTTGGAGCGGAGATTGGTGGCTACGGTAAATTTATTCACGCCAAACAAATTGCTGCCCAGTTTTACGCCGGTGGCGGCGATGACCTCCTCCGGGGTATAGCGGACGTTGCCGATGACCTCCACCTGGCCCACTCGGAAAAACACAAAGGAGCCCACCATAATTGCCGCGAAAATCAGCACAACAGAGAGCACCTTATAGAGGACGGAAAACCGCCCCTTTTTGTGCTTGTTTTGATGCTTTCTCTGTGACATATGGTTCAACTCCTTTGTGTATGGATTTTAGGAAATGCGCCGGATTTGGGCACCCA
>JAVXKN010000141.1:0-3625 GCA_036647315.1 Oscillospiraceae bacterium
ATATCGACCTCTACGATTCCGGCGTCACTGAGGAGACACTCAAAGAACTGCTCACCGTGGATCCCGCCCTCTGGCGCGAGGAGACCCGGGGCATCCGTGAGTTTTACGCAAAATTCGGAGACAGACTGCCCCACGAACTGGCGGAGGAACTGGACCGACTGGAACGCAAGCTGAACTAAATGAAAGGCCACAGTCTTAATTTTTGACTGTGGCCTTTTTGGAACGGAGGTATTTTTTGCCCACAATGCGAAGATTTTTTAACCTGATTGCTGTACTGATTCTCGCAAACTCCCCAATTTATTTAGGGTTTTTCCTGTTCAATGCACCGATTATGCTAAAAACGCTCTGTTTTGCGGTACCACTTCTGTTTTATTTTGCTTTTCATATGAGCCCGCTATTGGGTACGAAAGAAAGCGGCAGACTGCGCACCATGCTGGATGGCTATGAGCTGCTTGCAATTTCAGTCATCGCCATGGTCATCGAGTTTGTATTCTATTGCCTTTTACTGCTTTGTTTTACGCTACCATATCGTTTGGAAACGCTTTTACTCCCCAATTTACTCATGTTTTTCCCCACCATTCTCCTGCTGGTGGTCAATGGCTTTCTGCGGATTTTAGTCACCTCACAGCGTTTGCGAACGCTGTGGCGGGTGCTGCTCATTACCCTCTGGTGGCTGCCGCCCCTCAACCTTTTTATTTTCACGAAAATTTGCAGAATTGTGAAATCTGAATACCGCTGTGAGGCCGCCAAGTCCGATATGATTGCGCCGCCCAAAGAGCGGGATATTTGCAAGACCAAGTACCCCATTGTTCTGGTGCACGGCATCTTTTTCCGTGATTGGAACCGCATGAATTACTGGGGTCGTATCCCACAAGAACTCCTCCGCAACGGCGCGGAGCTCTACTATGGGAACCAGCAGTCCGCCGGCTCGGTTGTGGACAGTGCCGCCGAATTAAAAGAGAATATTCTGCAAATCTTAGCGGAAACCGGCGCGGAAAAGGTCAATATCATTGCCCACTCAAAGGGCGGATTGGATAGCCGATACGCAGTTAGCTGTCTGGGCCTTGCGCCCTATGTGGCCTCCCTCACCACCATCAGCACCCCCCACCGAGGCTGCACCTTAGTCCAAACGCTGCTGGCAATTACCCCACCTAAGCTACTGGATTATATCGCGGAGCGTTATCACCGGCTCTATCAGAATCTGGGCGATCAGGAGCCGAATTTCTTGGCAGGCGTGCGAGATTTAACCGCCCAGCGGTGCTCCCTGCTCAACCTGACGGCCCCTGATGTGCCCGGCGTTTTTTATCAGAGTGTCATGTCTCAGATGTCCCGCTTTTCCAGTGCCGGTGTCCCCTTGAATTTGGGCCATTTCGTGGTGAAGTTTCACGATAAGGAGCCCAACGACGGCTTAGTGTCCGTCTCCTCTGCGATTTGGGGCCACTATTTGGGTACACTCCACGCCTCCGGCAAGCGTGGCATTTCCCACTGCGATGTCATCGACCTTTTGCGGGAGGATATTCCCGGGTTTGACGTGCGCAAGTTCTATGTGGGCCTGGTCATGTCCTTAAAGGCCAAAGGATTTTAGCGTAACAGCAAGTAAAACGGGAGATTTGCCCCATTTTGAGGGTGAATCTCCCGTTTTGGTACCCGGCGGACAGATTTCACATAGAATGGGCCAAAGGAGGTATTCTGATGCCTATTATTTATCTCTCCCCGTCAACCCAGCAAGATAACCTCTATGTGAACGGCGGCAGTGAGGAGCAGTGGATGAATCGCCTAGCGGATGCCATGGTGCCCTACCTCAATTCCACCGGAATTCAGTACAGCCGCAACACCCCGGACATGACCGCAGCATCCTCCATTAAAGCCTCTAACGCCGGCAATTACGACCTCCATCTGGCACTCCACTCCAACGCCGCCCCCGATGGAAAATACGGTCAGGCCCGCGGTATCATCGTCTTTTACTACCCCTCCAGCGCGGAGGGAAAGCGGGCCTCTGAGCTGGTGGCTCGCAATCTGAAAACCATCTATCCCCTCCCGGACAAGGTTCGGGCCGAGGGCACCACCATCATCGGCGAAGTGCGCAAGGTCCGCGCCCCCTCGGTGTTTATTGAGCTGGGCTACCACGACAACCCGGACGACGCCACCTGGGTCAAAACCAATTTGGAGGCCATTGCCCGCAATATTGTCCTCTCTCTGGCGGAATATTTCGGCATCCCCTTCCTCACCCCCATGCCACCCCGTCAGGCGGTGGTGGATGTATCCTCCGGCCGACTGAACATCCGCAGCCGCCCGGAGATTACCGCCCCGGTAATTGCCCGGGCGTACAACGGCGCAAAACTCACCGTGGTCAACGAGTGGCAGGACTGGTATCTGGTCAAGTTCGATGAGGCGGTAGGCTACGCCCGCCGTGACTTCGTCACCTTAGTGTAGGCGGTGGACACATGACAATTCACGTTGTCCGACCCGGGGACAGCATCTATTCGGTGGCATTGGACTACGGCGTTCCCATGTCCCAGATTATTGGCGACAACGCCCTGCCGGATGCCTCTAAACTGGTGGTAGGTCAGACCTTGGTAGTGCGTTTCCCCCTGCAAACCCATACCGTCCGCCCCGGCGAAACCCTCTCTGCCATCGCTGCCCATTACGGCCTCACCCTCCGTCAGCTCTGGCGGAATAACCCGGTTTTGCAGGGGTTAGACAGAATTTATCCCGGTCAAACTCTGGTGATTTTTTACCGCGATGAGGGAGAAAAGCCGACACTTTCTGTCAACGGCTACGCCTACCCTTTCATCGACAAGCCCCTCCTCCAACGCACACTCCCCTACCTAACCAATTTGACCCCCTTTACCTATGGCATCTACTCCGACGGCAGTCTGGTGAGTTTGGAGGACGAGGCACTCATTCAAATGGCCATTGACGGCGGCGTTGCACCCTTGATGCACCTGTCCACCCTCACCGACGAGGGCGGATTTTCCAACGAACTGGCCAGCGCGGTGCTCAACGATGCCGCAGTGCGGAGCCGTCTTTTAGAAAACGTGGTGGCAACCATCATCGAGAAAAACTACCGCGGACTGGATATAGACTTTGAATTTGTCTTTCCCGAGGATGCCGCTGCCTACGCCGCCTTTATCGGGGAGCTGTCGGCACGGTTAAACCCCCTGGGCTTCCCTGTTATCGCCGCTCTGGCCCCCAAAACCTCCGCCACACAGCCCGGACTGCTCTACGAGGGCCACGATTACCGCGCCATCGGCAAGGCCGCCAATCAGGTGCTTCTCATGACCTACGAGTGGGGCTATACTTACGGGCCCTCTTTGCCCGTGGCACCGCTCCCCAACGTGCGCCGTGTCGTTGAATACGCCCTGACGGAAATTCCCGCCGAAAAAATCTGGCTGGGCATCCCCAACTATGGCTATGACTGGACGCTCCCCTTTGTAAAGGGTGTCAGCAAAGCGACGTCTATCTCCAATCAGTATGCCGTGGAGTTGGCGTGGCGTTACGGCGCGGAAATTCGCTATGATGAGCTGGCGCAGGCACCTTGGTTTCGCTACTATGATGAAACTAAAAGGGAGCACGAGGTCTGGTTTGAGGATGCCCGCAGCATTCGGGCAAAACTGGCCCTCAT
>JAVXKN010000142.1:0-3606 GCA_036647315.1 Oscillospiraceae bacterium
CCCCACATATTTGTCATTGCGAGGAGCAAAGCGACGTGGCAATCCGTCCTGCCCCACGTCCTGACGTTGCCAATCCCGCAATAAAAAAACGCCCTCCCGATTGGGAGGACGTTTGTTGCAAAATTAGTCGGTGACGAAGGGAATCAGCGCGATTTGACGTGCACGCTTGATGGCCTCGGTCAGCTGACGCTGATGCATGGCACAGGTGCCGGTGGTGCGACGGGGAAGAATCTTCGCACGCTCGGAGATAAAACGCTTTAATTTGACAGCGTCCTTATAGTCGATGCTCTGCGCCTTCTCCACACAAAAAGAACAAACCTTACGACGCTTGCGGCCGTGGGGACGCTGCTCTCTGCCGCCGTCTCTGTCTCTGTTGTTATCCATAGGCATAGTAGTAAAACCTCCTTCAGTAGATGATAGTGACCCGAAACGGGTCTATTGTTTTGGTTAGAACGGCAGCTCGCCGTCGTCGTCGCCCAGCTCTGCGAACTGGTCACCGCCGGGGGCGGGGGTACCGTAATTTGCGGGGGCTGCTGCTGCACGAGGGGCATAATTGCCCGCCGGTGCGCTGCCGTCCGCGGGTTTGGAATCGCCAAAGTAGGCATTGTCCACCACGACTTCAGCCGCAGTGCGCTTGTTGCCCTCTTTGTCGGTAAAGGGACGAATCTGCAGGCGGCCTTCAATGATCGCCATGCGGCCCTTGGAGAAGTACCGGGAGATAAACTCGCCGGTCTGCCGCCAGGCAACACAGTTGATGAAGTCAACGCCCTTTTCGCCGGTCTCCTTGTTCTTAAAGTCGTGGTCTACCGCAAGGCGGAAGGACGCGACAGGAACGCCGGAGGGTGTCTGCTTGAGCTCGGGGTCGGCCACCAGCCGACCTTGCAGAAAAATCTTGTTGAGCATTGGAAAATCCTCCCTTTACTCGTCCTTACAGATGATGAGTGTACGCATGACACCGTCGGTAATGCGGAACACACGGTCCAGCTCTGCGGGAACCTCGGGGACGGAATTGAAGGTCATGAGAACGTAGTAGCCTTCGTTCAGGTCGTTGATGGGATAGGCCAGACGACGCTTGCCCCATTCATCCACCTCTACGGTTGCGCCCTGCGCCTCTACCAGAGTCTTGAACTTCGCCACCAGAGCGGCGGTATCCTCCTCGGAGAGATTGGGATTGAGAATGTAGGTTGCTTCATAGTTTGCATTGAGTTTTGCCATTTTTACTTGCACCTCCTTATGGTCTAATGGCCCCCGTAATTGACGGGAGCAAGGATTTCTCGTCTATTCAGACAAGCTACATTATTATATAGGAAAACATTTTTTTGTCAAGCACAAAATTTTCATTGCTTTTTTCCCATTCATAGTGTATGATATCTACTTGTTTCCAAGAGGTATATTTTTCTCTACCGCAAAAACGCAAAGGAGTGTTTTTCATGGCAGAAAGACTAATCGGCACCGTCTCCCGGGGCATCCGCGCACCCATTATCCGTCAAGGCGATGATTTGGCTCATATTGTCACAGATTCCGTTCTGGCCGCCGCAGAAAATGGCCCGTTCACTGTGCAGGACCGGGATATTGTCGCCGTCACCGAAGCTGTCGTCGCCCGCGCTCAGGGGAACTACGCCAGCGTCACCGACATTGCAAACGATATCCACGCCAAGTTCGGCAATGAGCCCTTCGCTGTGATTTTCCCCATTTTGAGCCGCAACCGCTTTGCCATCTGCCTGCGGGGCATCGCCCAGGGCGCAGCCATGGGCGGGAAGAAAATTTACCTCATGTTCGCCTATCCCTCCGACGAAGTGGGCAACCACCTCATCGACGAGGAGGAGATGGACGCCGCCGGCGTAAACCCTTGGAGCGACGTACTCACCGAAGAGAAGTACCGTCAGCTTTTTGGCTACAAAAAGCACGAGTTTACCGGCGTTGACTATATCGACTACTATAAAGAACTGATTACCGCCTGCGGCTGCGAAGTGGAAGTGATTTTCGCCAACAGCCCCAAGGCCATTATCCCCTATACCAAAAACGTCATCACCTGCGACACCCACACCCGGTTCCGCAACCAGCGTCTGTGCAAGGCTGCCGGCGGCGAAAAGGTGCTCACCCTCACTGACATTTTGAACGCCCCGGTAAATGGCAGCGGCTGCAACGAGCAGTACGGCCTTCTGGGCTCCAACAAGTCCACCGAGGACACCGTGAAGCTTTTCCCCCGGAACTGCCAGCCCTTTGTGGACGAGGTAGCCAAGCTGATGCACGAGAGAACCGGCAAAAACGTGGAGGTCATGATTTACGGCGATGGCGCGTTTAAGGACCCCATCGGCAAAATCTGGGAACTGGCAGACCCCGTGGTCTCCCCCGCCTACACCGCCGGCTTAGAGGGCCAGCCCAACGAGATTAAGCTCAAGTATCTGGCGGACAACGACTTTGCAGACCTGTCCGGCGAGGCACTGAAGGCGGCTATCTCCGAGCGCATCCGCAACAAGGACTCCAATCTGCTGGGCAACATGGCCGCTCAGGGCACCACACCCCGGAAGCTCACCGATTTAATCGGCTCCCTGTGTGATTTGACCTCCGGCTCCGGCGACAAGGGCACCCCCATTATCTACATTCAGGGCTACTTTGACAACTACACGAAGTAATGGTGCAACGTGCTGCCCTCCCGTTTTCGGACGGGAGGGCAGTTTTTCGCCTTGCAGTGGCGCATTTTTTCGGGTATAATAGCGCGTAAACAAAAAAAGGCGGTGACGTGATGCCCTCCACTCTGCGTGAAATCAATTTGGAACAGGGGATGCCCTATGTGGATGCCGCCATCCGCCGGCTCACCGCCGAGCTCCACCAGAGCGTCCGCATGGGCGTGGTGGTGCTGAAAATCATCCACGGCTACGGCTCCTCCGGCACCGGCGGGAAAATCCGCACCGAGGCCCGCAGTTATCTGGCACGGCTCAAACTGCGCCGTGATATTCAGGATTTTATCCCCGGCGAAAACTTCTCCATTTTTGATGCGCCCACCCGGGCGGCATTTCTCAAATGCGACGATTTGCGCCGTGACCGCGACCTTGACCGCCACAACAACGGCGTTACCTTTATTCTATTATAGGAGAGACTTTATGGAGACACTGAAAAAAGGCACCACCCCGGCCCAACTTATGGAGGCCATCAACAACGAAAACAACTTTATGCTCTATAACGGCATGACTTTGGATGTACTCACCCGCGAAACCGCTGTGGTGTCCTTTACCCCCAATGAGCACAGCCGCAACATCGCCGGCAACGTCCACGGTGGCGCGCTCTTAACGCTGGCGGACTCTGCCGCCGGCTCTCTTGCCCGTGCCGCAGGATGCGGAATGTATGTTTCCTCAAACGCCAGCTTGAATTTCATCAAGGGTGTTTCAGCGGGGAAAATCCTCGCCACCGCCAGTGTTTTGCACAGCGGCAGAACTACCAGCGTCATCAGTGTCAACGTTACGGACGACCAAAACGTCCTGCTGGCACAGGGCACCTTCACCCTCTTTCGTCTGGGCGACTGGGCGGACTGACACGGCATAAAATGGGCGGTACTTCAGCCGAAGTACCGCCCATTTTTACTGCTTTTCTAACCGTAGGCCGCCA
>JAVXKN010000143.1:0-3573 GCA_036647315.1 Oscillospiraceae bacterium
AAGCAGATACGGCAGATGCCGTAGTCTCTCAGGTAGGCGTGGGGACGGCCGCAGATTTTGCAGCGGTTGTAGCGGCGGGTGGAGAACTTGGGCTCTGCCTGCTGCTTCAGAATCATAGACTTCTTAGCCATTTATTTTCTCCTCCCTTAGTCTTTCTTGGTGAAGGGTGCGCCGGAGAGCTCTAGGAGCTCACGGGCCTCTTCATCGGTCTTTGCCGTGGTGCAGATAACGATATCCATACCGCGGATTTTGTCGATTTTGTCGTAGTCGATTTCGGGGAAAATCAGCTGCTCCTTGAGGCCCAGGGCATAGTTGCCGCGACCGTCAAAGGAGTTGGGGTTAATCCCGCGGAAATCGCGGACACGGGGCAGAGCCACGTTGAAGAGGCGGTCCAGGAATTCCCACATCTTGTCGGAACGAAGGGTGACCTTCACGCCGATAGGCATCTCCTCACGGAGTTTGAAGTTTGCGACGGACTTCTTTGCCTTGGTGATGACGGGCTTCTGGCCGGTGATGGCGGTGATGTCGGTGACGACAGCCTCCAGGACCTTCACGTTGTCGCGGGCTTCGCCGCAACCAACGTTAACCACAATCTTGTTGATGGTGGGAATCTGCATGACGCTCTTGTAGCCGAACTTCTGCATGAGAGCAGGAGCGACTTCTTCTTTGTACTTTGTTTTCAGGTTAGGCATACTGGTTCACTCCTCCTCTCTTAGATTTCTGCGCCGCACTTCTTGCAGACGCGAACTTTTTTGCCGTCAGCCAGCAGCTTGTGACCTGCACGGGTGGGGGCACTGCACTTGGGGCAGACCCGCATGACCTTGCAAGCGTAGATGGGGGCTTCCTTCTTGAGGATGCCGCCCTCTTCACCCTGCTTCTTGGGCTTGGTGTGACGGGAGACGATGTTGACCTTCTCCACTAAAACTTTGCTGTCCTTAGGAAGAACTTCAAGGACCTTGCCCTTTTTGCCCTTATCCTTACCGGAGAGGACGAC
Organism: Oscillospiraceae bacterium; assembly: GCA_036647315.1. Taxonomy (GTDB): domain Bacteria; phylum Bacillota; class Clostridia; order Oscillospirales; family Oscillospiraceae; genus JAVXKN01. Next base: position 995 of record JAVXKN010000143.1, read on the forward strand.
GACTACGTCGTCCTTTTTAATGCTCATCTTGTTCATGTTATCTCCTACCCCCTTACAGAACTTCGGGAGCCAAGGACAGGATCTTCATGTAATCCTTGTCGCGCAGCTCGCGGGCCACCGGCCCAAAAATACGAGTTCCTCTGGGGTTTTTGTCGTCCTTAATGAGGACTGCGGCATTGTCGTCGAAACGGACAAAGCTGCCGTCGGCACGGTGGACGCCCTTTGCGGTACGGACGATAACGGCCTTGACGACCTCGCCCTTCTTGACTGTTCCGCCCGGCTGAGCCTTGCGGACAGAGGCCACAATCACATCGCCGATGTTGCCAAACTTGCGCTTGGAACCACCGAGGACGCGGATGGTCTTAATCTCTTTGGCGCCGGTATTGTCGGCGACCTTGAGATAGGATTCTTGCTGAATCATTCCGGCACCTCCTTACTTCGCTTTTTCGATGATTTCAACGACACGCCATCTTTTGTCTTTCGACAGAGGACGGGTTTCCATGACCTTCACGCGGTCTCCGGTCTTGCACTCGTTCAATTCATCGTGAGCTTTGAGCTTATACGTTCTCTTTACAATCTTCTTGTAAAGGGGATGGGCCACACGGTCGGCAATGGCCACTACGACGGTCTTGTCCATCTTATCGGAGACCACTACGCCGACTCTGGTCTTACGGGAAGAAGTTCTGTTTTCCATTATTTAAGTTCCCCCTTCTATCGGCTTGCGAGCTGCTGCTCGCGGATCATGGTCTTGACTCGGGCAATATCGCGCTTGACTTCCGCAATGCGGATAGGGTTTTCCAGTTGATTGGTAGCGTGCTGAAGACGAAGTTGGAACAAATCCTTCTTCAGGTCAAGCAGCTTGCTTTCCATCTCAGCCGCGCTGAGCTTACGAACCTCATTTGCCTTCATCATCATTCACCACCATTCTCGGTCTCGGCAGTCTCCTTCTTCACAATCTTGCACTTAATGGGCAGTTTGTGAGAAGCAAGACGTAGGGCCTCGCGGGCCGTTTCGTCTGTAACGCCGGCAATTTCAAACATGATACGACCGGGCTTTACAACAGACACCCAGTACTCAGGGGAACCTTTACCGGAACCCATGCGGGTCTCGGCGGGCTTCTCAGTGACGGGCTTATCGGGGAAAATCTTAATCCAGACCTTGCCGCCACGCTTGGTGTAGCGGGTCATGGCGATACGGGCAGCCTCAATCTGGTTGGATGTGATCCAGGAGGGCTCCAGAGCCTCCAGACCGTACTCACCGTAGGTAATCGTGTTGCCGCGGGTAGCTTTACCCTTCATGCGGCCACGGTGTACACGGCGATATTTCACTCTCTTAGGCAGTAACATTACTGAGCGCCTCCTTCCTTGTTAGGAGCGGCGGGACGAGGGGCCGCTGCGGGACGAGCTGTGTTGGTATTGGGGATAAAGGTCACCTTTGCGCGAGGCGCGCCGGTGGGAGCAGCAGGAGCTGCACCAGCGGGACGGGCGAAACCGGTGCCTGCGGGACGGGGACCGCCGAAGTTACCGGCAGGACGGGGGCCACCAAAGCCGCCGCCTGCGGGACGGGGACCGCCGAAGTTGCCGCCGGCGGGACGTCCGCCGAAGCCACCCTGGCCACCGCGATTGCCGCCAAAGCCGCCGGGACGACGGTCGCCATCACGGTCATTACGACGGGGACGGTCAGGACGGTCGTGGAAGGGCTTGGAGGTATCCATGGTGCGGGGAGTGGTACGGAGGGTCTGGCTGAGGACTTCGCCCTTATAGATCCACACCTTGACGCCGATTTTGCCGTAGGTCGTGTTGGCCTCGGTGAAACCGTAGTCGATGTCGGCGCGGATGGTCTGCAAGGGGATGGTGCCGTCATGATAGTGCTCAACACGGGCGATTTCTGCACCGCCCAGGCGGCCGGAAACGCAGGTCTTGATGCCCAGCGCGCCCATCCGCATTGCGCGGCCCATGGCGTTCTTCATAGCGCGGCGGAAGCCGATGCGCTTCTCCAGCTGCTGTGCGATGCTCTCAGCCACCAGCTGTGCGTCAGTGTCGGCGTTCTTCACTTCGACAATGTTCAGCACCACGGGCTTCTTCACCATTTTCTCAAGGATCAAGCGCAGACGCTCAATGTCCTCGCCGCCCTTGCCGATGACTACACCGGGACGGGCACAGTGGAGGTAAACCTTCACTTTGGCGTTGTCGCGCTCAATTTCAATCTTGGGAATACCGGCGGAGTACAAGGTTTTCTTCAGATATTTGCGCAGATTGAAGTCTTCCACAATCAGGTCGCCGACTTTATCGTCGCGGGCGAACCAGCGGGAATCCCAGTCTTTAATGACGCCCACACGGAAACCGTGGGGATTGATTTTCTGTCCCATAATACTCCTCCTCTCTTAGCGTTCTTTAACCACGATGGTCACATGGGAAGTTCTCTTGTTAATCCGGTTTGCACGGCCCTGTGCACGGGGCTGAATCCGCTTCAGGATGGGGCCGGGGGTTGCAAAGGTCTCGGATACATAGAGCTTCTCAGGATCCATGTGGTTGTTGTTTTCGGCGTTGGCGGCCGCGCTCTTCAGCAGCTTCAGAAGG
>JAVXKN010000144.1:0-3550 GCA_036647315.1 Oscillospiraceae bacterium
CGTCCAGCAGGGCCTCTGTTTGGGCGATATATCCGTTTAATACGTCCATAGAGCTTACAGTTTTTTATCCCGGGGCAGGCGGTTATAATACTCGTCGAAAATGGGGAACAGCTTGTGCACCAGCTTGGTGTCCAGGTTGAACCAGTAGACGGTAAAGGTGGCGCCCACGAAAATAGCGGCAACCTTAGTCAGGGTGCAGAGCACTTTTTTCAGTTTCATAGCGGTACCCCCTATGCCTTCTGCGCCATGCCCTTTTGGCGGGCATACTCGGCGGCACCCAACGCACCCATGAGCTGGGGGTCGGTTTTCAGGTCGGCAATTTTGATTTTCAGCACGTGCTCCAAGGCGCTCTTGAGGCCCTCGTTTTTCGCACAGCCGCCGGTCATGGTGATGAGGCCGTCGGTGCCCGCTTTTTTTGCCATGACGAAGCAGCGCTTGGCGATGGACATTTGCAGTCCGGCGGCAATCTCCTCACGGGGCTTGCCGTCGCCCACCAGAGAAATAACCTCTGATTCGGCAAAGACCGTACACTGGGCGGTGATGGGAATGACGTTTTTCGCGGTGAGGGAGAGCTTGGAGAAGTCCTCTAGGGACATTTCAAAGGCGCGGGCCATGGCCTCGTAGAATTTGCCGGTACCGGCGGCGCACTTGTCGTTCATGGCGAAGTTTTTCACGGTGCCGTCGGTGTCCACCGCAATGCCCTTTACGTCCTGCCCGCCCACGTCGATGATGCCGGTGACGGCGGGGTTGGTGACGTGGACGCCCATGGCGTGACAGCTGATTTCCGAGATGTTTTCGTCGGCGAAGGGAACCTTGTTGCGGCCGTAGCCGGTGCCCACCAGATAGGTCAAATCCTTAATGTCGGAAAGACCCTCAATATTTGCGGAGGCCTCTGCCAGAGCTGCGTTTGCGGTCTCCACCGGATTCATTTTGCTGCGGACGGTCGCGTCGCCGCAAATCGTGCCGTTTTCGTCCAGAATGACGCATTTACCATAAGTCGAGCCTACGTCACAGCCACCAAAATATTTTGCCATAATAGCTTCACCTATCCTTATCAGTTTTTAATTTACCAGCTCTCGCTGTCGTCGAAGTCTAAGAGGGTGGGGTCTAGGGGCTTTTCGCCCATGACCGCCTCCATGTATTTGCTAATCTGGTCACGCATATCACGGCGGCTGATGGTGCGGGGGTCCACCAGGTCCTGCTTGAGCCACACCATGCGGATGCCCCGCTTCCGTGCGTCGTCCTCCAGCAGACCCGCAATAGCGCCGGGCCCCTTGCAGGAAATTTGGTCGTACATAATCACCATGTCCGCATGGTACCGCTCCACATAGCTCCACAAATCGTCGGTAAAGGCCTCGTAGCCGCCCTTGGAGTGGACACGCATGGTGGCCTCTTGGAGCACCTTGGAAACGCCCGCCAGCATGGCGTCGTCGCTGGAGGTGTCGATGGGCTGATGGCCCTGGTCCTCGATGAATTCAAAGACGCTCTCAATGCCCCAGCAGTTGAGTAGCCACTCATCCAGTGCACAGTACATATTGGTGAGGGTGTTCCACAGGATGCAGCGGTGGCGCACCTCGGTGGGGTAGGAGCGCTTTTCGCCCATGTGCTCCCGCATCATTTTGTTGACCTTTTGGTCGTTTGCAATGGCAACCGGGTGAGCGCAGGCGTCCTGATAGGTAAAGACACGATAGGTCCAGTTGGAGGCGCCGTAATGGGGGGGCTCGTCGGTCATGTTCATGTCCCACTTTTCAAGGCGCAGGTCGTTTTGAATGTTCCAGCGCTCGCAGGCCTCACGGAGCAGATTGTAGTCGTATTTCTCGCCGGTATGCTCCTCTATAAACTTGATGCACTCCCGCAGCTCCTCCACAGCAAACTGCTGGGTGTCCTCACGGGTGTGGCGCAGGGGGGTGTTGAGCACAAAGGTGGGCATATTGAACCGGCGGTCCAGAATGGTGCTGGCCATAATACTGCCGTCGCAGGGCATATTGCAGGAGATGTAGCAGCAACCGATTTTGGGGAAGTCGTCCTCGATGGCGACGCCGCACTCCATGGAGGGTAGGCCGCACACGTCGGGGGGTACGCCGTAGCTCTCGGTGACGTCGATATAGTGCTCGGGGGCGTGCTGATTGATGATGGAGGGCAGGTAGTGGGGAATCAAATGGGTCAGCATCCCCTTGTGCTCGGCAAAGCCCGCCATAAACAGCTTGGGCACATAGGCGTCGATGCAGACGTACTTTTTAGAGTTTTCGTTGCCGGGATGGAGGTGCTCGTCGGCGGCAAAAATGTCCTCTAAATTCACGGTGAGCAGCTTTGCGATGGTGTTCATATTCATGCGCCCGGCACGGAGCATGGTGCTCCGGAAGCCGGGCACGTTGCGGTCGAAGAAGGAGGGGGTGGTTAAGTAGTTCGCCATCCAGCGGTACCGCAAAAGGGCGGAGACATTGGTGACCGGGTGCTTCACCAGCCACTTGCCCAGAATCCCCCACAGCTCCAGCCACTTGCCGTAATCGTAGAGGGTGTCCCGGGCGCCGCGCCACTCGCGGTGCTTATAGATTCCGGTTTTATCTTCCATGTTGTCAGCCATACCGGCGCCGTAAAGGTACTGGTGGACGGCATCTTGAATGGACACCTGACCGGTCAAGAGGGGCTGAAGCTTTGCGGGACTAAATTTTTCTTTCAGCGCCTTTAGCACCTGCTGATGGTCGAAATTGGCAATTTCCAGCTTCATGGCCTCGGTAAAAACTTGGGCAAACAGCTTGGCATTGTCTTTCAAATTGCTATTTGTAGCGGGCATTAGTCATTCCCTCCATTCTCTTTCTGAATCTTCTTAATCTCCAAGCTCTCCACAAAGGCCTGCACACGGGTGCGGAGCTGGCCGGAGGCCTGAACGGTATACTCTCTGTCGATGGCGACGGCGGGAATGTTACGCTCATTGTGGAGGACGTGGGAGGCCACCACTCGCTCGTAGCCCCAGTAGTCGCAGAACTTCGCCTGCTCGTAAATAACGCCGTCGGCGTTGTATTCCTTCACCAGCTGCTCCACCACGTCACGGCGCTGCTCCACCTTTTCGTGGGACATAAAGCGGGGGCACTGGTTGCTCTCTAAGTAGTAGCGGCAGACCTGCTCCACCGCGTCCCCCTCGTCGGTGAGGGGAATCTGCTGACGGCCGGGGATAGAGCCGAAGCAGTACCGGTCCGCCACCACATAGGCGCCGCAGGACTCGATGAGCTCGGAGAAACCGTAATCGTCCATTTCGGAGCCTACCACCACCACACGGGCACGGTAGCTTTTCTTCACGTCCGGCTTACGCTTCTTCAAATCTTCCAGCGTCTCCTCTAAATAGGGGAGAATCAGCGTTGTGGGGCAGGAATAGCTCACCAGATTGAGAATGTGGAACTCGGAGGAGGTGATGATGGGGTTATCCGCCTTCCGCATTTGAGAGATTTCTTCAAAGATAGCGCACATCCGGTTGTGCTCCCCTACCGCCTTGCGGACGGACTCGTCGGAAATATCCACGCCGAACCGGTCCTGCAGGGGCTGGAGGAATCGG
>JAVXKN010000145.1:0-3510 GCA_036647315.1 Oscillospiraceae bacterium
ACCCAGATTTACCCCCAAGAGGGCTGGGTGGAGCACGATGCCATGGAAATTTGGTCCTCCCAGTACGCCGTCATGATGGAGGTCATCGCCCAGTCCGGGGTGTCCGTGGGGGAAATTGCCGGCATCGGCATCACAAATCAGCGGGAAACCACCATCCTGTGGGAAAAGTCCACAGGCAGACCCATCTGCAACGCCATCGTCTGGCAGTGCCGCCGGACAGCCCCGCTGGTGGATCAGTTACTGGCGGACGGCTACGGCGACCACATTGTCAAAACCACCGGCCTCCGTGCGGATGCCTATTTTTCCGCCACCAAAATCCGCTGGATGCTGGACAGCGTCCCCGGTGCCCAAGAAAAGGCGGAAAAAGGGGAGATTTTATTCGGCACGGTGGACAGCTGGCTCCTCTGGAAACTCACCGGGGGTGCCGCCCACAAAACCGACGTGACCAACGCCTCCCGCACCATGCTCTTTGACATTCACAACCTCTGCTGGGATGAAACCCTGCTGACCGCGCTGAACATTCCCAAAAAGATGCTGCCGGAGGTCTGCTCCTCCAGCGAAATTTACGGCTACGCCGAAATTCAAGGGGTTCGGGTTCCCATCGCCGGCATGGCGGGGGACCAGCAGGCGGCCCTGTTCGGCCAGACCTGTTTTGCCCCCGGCGAGGCGAAAAATACTTACGGCACCGGCTGTTTCCTCCTGATGAACACCGGGGAAAAACCCTGCGAAAGCCAAAACGGTCTCATCACCACCATCGCCATCGGCATCGGCGGCAAAGTCCAGTACGCCTTGGAGGGGTCTGTTTTCGTGGGCGGCGCGGTGATTCAGTGGCTCCGTGACGAGCTGCGGTTTTTAACCGAGAGTCGGGACGCGGAGTATTACGCCCAAAAGGTCAGCGACACCGGCGGGGTCTATCTGGTGCCCGCCTTCACGGGGCTGGGCGCGCCCTACTGGGATATGTACGCCCGTGGCTGCATGGTGGGCCTCACCCGGGGCACCAAGCGGGAGCACATCATCAGGGCCGCCCAGGAGTCCATCGCCTATCAGGTGGCGGATTTGGTGGCGGCGATGGAGCGTGACACCGGCATCCCCATGACCAAATTAAAGGCGGACGGCGGGGCCAGTCGGGACAAATTCCTCATGCAGTTTCAGGCGGATATTTTGGACAGAACGGTGTGCCGCCCCATGATTCGGGAGACTACCGCACTGGGTGCCGCCTATCTGGCGGGTCTGGCGGTGGGCCTGTGGCACGACCAAAAAGAGCTCACCACCCTCTGGAACATGGATGCGGATTTCACGCCAAAAATGGAGGCGGAAAAGCGGGAGAAACTGCTCTACGACTGGCACCGCGCCGTGGAGCACGCCAAGGGCTGGGCCAACGGATAAAAGAATAGAAAAAGCGCGTAGCGTCGGATTTTCCGTCGTTACGCGCTTTTTTTACCCCTCCATGTGCCGGCCCAAAAAGCCGGACACGGTCTGGGCAATTTTGCTCTCCAAACAGCCCTCGTCGGGGATAACGTCCCCTTCAGAGACAAAGGCCACGCAGCCCAGCACGTCCCCGCCGGAGAGAATGGGGGCGGCAGCGGTGAGAAAAAACCGGTCGCTGTCCTCGGAGAGGGGGAGGGCGGGGCTGCCGCCCTTCCGCTGGTAGACTTGCCGGGCCTCCATAATCTGCTCCAGCTCGCCGGAGACCCGCTTGTCGGTGAGTTCCTTTTTGCCGCCGCCGGCCACGGAGATGCACACATCCCGGTCGGTGATAACGGCAATCCCGCCGGTCTGCTTGCTCATAGTTTCGCAAAACTGCCCGGCAAAATCCGAAAGCCCGCCCATCAGCGAATACTTCCGAAAAATAACCCCGCCCTCTTTATCCGTGTAAATCTCCAACGGGTCACCGTTGCTGATAACGTTGACATCGTAAACCTTATCCAAACGCTTCTGAGAACGTTGAATTAACTGGGTTTGTAAGCTATTTACGATGCCTTGCTCAAAATTTGCTTTTTGGGGGATTTCAGCCATTGCAGCCACTGCATCTTCAGGCAGTTCGTCGCAGTGAAGGAGCATATCAATGTCCGCTTTGAGCTGTACGTCGATGTGATCTTCATAAATCAGGATGCCATCTACGATGAGTTCGATGTCGGGTTTGTCCAGAGAGGGCTTTTTCAAAATGCTATCAAATACGGACAAAACCGTTTTTGCGGTGCGGGTGACGCTGACGATGGTGTTATTCTTTTGGATGGACATTTCCAGCTGATTTTTGAGGCCGTCCATGCGCCGTTCCAGTTCGTCCTCCATCTCGCCGTAAATCTCGCACAGCGAATCCGCCCGCTCCGGGTGCTGGGTCAGCTCCCGAATCTTTTGCGCTTTGGTGGATTTCAGCTGCAGCTTGACGGAATCATATTCCCGCTCCAACAGCTCCACCACGTTGCGGGACTGCTCTGCCGCCTGGGGATCATCGTCCAGAACCTTTTCCAGTTTTTTCAGCATCTTGGAGGAGTGCTTTTTAACCTCACGAATGTAGAGCTTCACAAGCTCATCCAGCTTGTCCACCCGGATATGGTGGGAGCTGCAGGCGGTGGTGCCGTGCCGATGATAGGTGCCGCAGGTGTAGGCAAGCTTCAAATTGTTTCGGCTCATGGAGAACATGGGCGCGCCGCAGTCGCCGCAGTGAAGCAGGCCGGTATAGGTGTTGGGATATTTGCGAATCCCCCGATAGTTGTTGGTGGTCCGCAGTTTCAGCTGCTCCTGTGTCTTGAGGAACACCCGGTCCTCAATGATGGCGGGGTGGTGATTTAAGAACACCAGATGCTCACTGTCTTCCGTTTTGCGGGTTGCGCCGTTGATTTTTACCCGCTGGTATTTGCGCTGCCGCAGGGTGCCAATATAGAAGTCGTTAGAGAGGAGCGATTGGATGGTGGCGATGCTCCACTCGTTTTTCGCCACACGCTTGACAGTTTCCCCGGCGGCCAGTCGCTGGGCATTTTCCAGTGCTCTGGGGGTGGCGATGGACTGCTGGGTGAGCCAGTCTGCGATGCGCTTATATCCGTAGCCCTCCAAATAGAGGTCGAAGATTTTCCGCACCACGTCGGCGGCTTCCTCATCGAGCTCAATGATTGGTTTGGCCCAGTTTTTGACGGAGTAGCCATAGGGGACGGCGCAAATCCAGTCCCCGGTCTGCTGGCGGTAGGTGACAATGCTCCGCACCTTTTTGCTGGCGTCGGTGACGGGCATCTCGTTGAGCAAGAAACGGAGCTGAATCTGCAGCCACTCGTCCTCTGTGGGGTAGTCAATGTTGTCGCCGATGGAGATAATGCGTACGCCGGCATCCCGCAAATCTTCCAGCTCCACAAGGCCGCGGCTGTTGCGCCGGGCGAAACGGGAGAAGTCCTTCACGATGAGAATAGAGGATTTTCCGCTCATGAGACCCAGTCTCATTTTTTGGTAGTCTTCCCGCTGCTCAAAGGTATAGCCGGAGCGGTCACGGTCCTTGAAAAGAGTCAGTTTCATGCCGGG
>JAVXKN010000146.1:0-3508 GCA_036647315.1 Oscillospiraceae bacterium
CTCATTGATTTGGCCAACAAGCATCTGCGCAAGCTGGGCACCGGCGCCCGCATTTACTATGAAAAACAGCTGGGAGAGCTCACTCAAATGATTACCCAGAGCTATCCCAACCACCATTCTCTGGAGGAGCAGGGCATTTTCCAGCTGGGCTATTACCACCAAAACCAAAAACGCTATACATCCAAGCAAAAAGAGGAGGAAAAAGTAAATGAGTAATCCCATCAAAAACCGCTATGAATTTGCCATTTTGTTCGACGTGGAAAACGGCAACCCCAATGGCGATCCCGACGCCGGCAATATGCCCCGCATTGACCCGGAAACCAACTTGGGCCTGGTTACCGATGTCTGCCTCAAGCGGAAAATCCGCAACTATGTGGAAACCGTAAAAGAGGGTGCCACCGGCTACCGCGTTTACATTAAGGATCAAGTGCCCCTCAATCGCAGCGACGCCGAGGCCTATGCCGCTTTGGACGTGGATGTAAAGGCGGTCAAGGCCGCCAAGAAGGACGACCCCACCTTAGACGGCAAGTTGCGGGACTTTATGTGCCAGAATTTCTTCGACATTCGCACCTTCGGTGCGGTGATGACCACCTTTGTCAAGGATGCCCTCAACTGCGGGCAAGTGCGCGGCCCCGTCCAGTTGGGCTTTGCCCGGAGCGTGGAGCCCATCCTCCCTCAGGAGATTACCATCACCCGCATGGCGCAGGCCACCGAGGCGGACATGGCGGAAAAGGGTTCCCACACCATGGGCACCAAATACATCGTCCCCTACGGTCTCTATCGCTGTGAGGGCTATATCTCCGCCAATTTGGCTCGGAAAACCACGGGCTTTTCCGAGGCGGATTTGCAGCTTTTGTGGGAGGCTATTCTCAATATGTTTGAGCATGACCACTCCGCCGCCCGGGGCAACATGGCGGTGAGGGATTTGATTGTCTTTCAACACGACAGTGAGCTGGGCAACGCCCCCGCCTATAAGCTCTTCGACGCCATCCACATCCAGCGTAAAGCGGAGGTGGAGGTTGCACGGAAGTACGGCGACTACGATGTCTGTGTGGACGAGGCTGCCCTTCCCGCAGGCGTGACCTGCACCCGCATGGGGTGATGGAATATCGCGAGGAGGACTATTTTTCTCTCTCGGCGCTGCAACGGTTTGCCTTCTGCCGCCGCGAGTTTGCCCTCACCCATATCGAAAACCAGTGGGTGGAAAATTACAATACAGTAGACGGAAATTTCTTCCACGAACGCGCCCACGACGCCACCCTCTCCGAAAAACGCGGTGACACCCTAATCACCCGTGAGATGCCAATTTTTTCACGGGTGCTGGGTGTGTCCGGCAAGTGCGATGTGGTGGAATTTCACCGCTGCAGGGACGGCATCTCCCTCCAAAATCAGGAGGGGTTCTGGCGCATTTACCCTGTGGAGTATAAGCGGGGCAAGCCCAAAGAGCACGATGCCGACCTGCTGCAGCTCTGCTGTCAGGCCATGTGTCTGGAGGAGATGCTGGCGACAAACATCCCGGAGGGGGCTCTGTTTTACGGAGAGACCCGGCGGCGACTGGCCGTACCGTTCACACCGGAGCTGCGGGAAAAAGTGACGGCGGATTTGGCGGAAATGCACGACCTGTTTGCACGCCGCTACACCCCAAAAGTGAAGCCCACCAAGGCCTGCGGAAACTGCTCTCTCAGCGAAGTTTGCCTGTCTAAGCTCACCCGCGCCCCGGCGGTAGCCGACTATTTGCGCGCGCGCTGGGAGGAGTCGCCATGAGACATTTACTCAACACGCTTTTTGTCACCACCGAGAGTGCCTATCTAACGCTGGACGGGGAAAACGTGGTAATTAAAAATGAGGGAGCGGAGCTGGGGCGACTGCCGCTCCACACCTTGGAGAGCATTTTTTCCTTCACCTACGCCGGTGCCAGCCCCGCCCTCATGGGCGCCTGCGCCCAGCGGAATGTGGCGCTGTCTTTCCTCACCCCCACGGGAAAATTTCTGGCGCGAAGCTGCGGCGCAAGTCAGGGCAATGTGCTTTTGCGCCGCACCCAATATCGGGTGGCAGATGAGGAGGCAATTGCCTGTCGGGTGGCCCGGAACTTCATCTTCGGCAAGGTCTATAACTGCCGCTGGGTCATCCAGCGTACGCTGCGGGACCACGCTTTGCGGGTGGATGAAGCTGCACTTCACGACGCCTCACAGAAGCTCCACGATGCCCTCCCCGCCATTGCAAGCGCCGAAACGTCGGGGGAGCTGCTGGGCTTGGAGGGTGCCGCGGCCACGGTGTATTTCGGGGTGTTTGACGAGCTGATTTTAAATGAAAAGGACGCTTTCTTCTTCCATGGACGCAATCGCCGCCCGCCGTTGGACAACGTAAATGTGCTGCTGTCCTTTACCTACACGCTCCTTGCCAGCGACTGCGCGGCGGCGCTGGAGGCAGTGGGACTGGACAGCTACGTGGGCTTTTTTCACCGTGACCGCCCCGGGCGCACGTCTCTGGCACTGGATTTGATGGAGGAGTTTCGTCCCTGCATAGCGGATCGCTTTGTGCTCACCCTCATCAACACCAAAGCACTGGCACCGGCGGATTTTATTCGGCGGGAGAGCGGTGCGGTAGTGCTGACGGACAGCGCGCGCCGGATTCTCCTCAAGGCGTGGCAAGCCCATAAGCAGGAACAAATTACGCACCCATATTTGGGTGAAAAGCTGCCGTGGGGGCTGGTGCCCTACGTGCAGGCGCTGCTATTGGCGCGGTATCTGCGGGACGATTTGGATGGTTATCCGCCATTTTTGTGGAAGTAGGTGAAGCGTGCTTTTACTGATTACTTATGATGTGAATACCGAGGACGCCGCCGGGCGTAAACGCCTGCGACAGATTGCAAAACAGTGCGTCAATTACGGTCAGCGGGTGCAGGACTCTGTCTTTGAATGTCTGGTGGATGCGGCGCAATGCCGTGCTTTGCAGCACAAGCTGGTAGCTTTGATGGACAGGGAAAAGGACAGCTTGCGGTTTTACAATTTGGGGGATCGCTACGAAAAGAAAGTGGAGCATTTTGGCGCCAAGCCGTCCTATCCGCCGGAGGGATTTTTGGAGTTATAGAGCGGTGCGAGGGGGGAGCGCTCATAAAAAGCCCCTACCTTTCGCACCAAAAAAGCGGCTAAGTTGGAGGCGTTTAGATTGGTAATCGCGCACTCCACGCACAACATTCGCGCAGAACGCGCCACTATTTGTGCGGAGTGTACAAGATTGGCAGCAAAGTCTTGTGCAGTTCTGCTGTCGCTCCCCACACGGGGAGCGTGGATTGAAATCATCAACAGAACGAACTATAGAAATAACAGAATCAGTCGCTCCCCACACGGGGAGCGTGGATTGAAATTGTCCGAGATTCAACGGCTTCGCAATGAAAGCAGTCGCTCCCCACACGGGGAGCGTGGATTGAAATTTATAAGGAACAATAGAATTTTCATAATGATAGGTCGCTCCCCACACGGGGAGCGTGGATTGAAATATTAAGCAC
>JAVXKN010000147.1:0-3506 GCA_036647315.1 Oscillospiraceae bacterium
AATGAGAATCTGCTTGGCGGAGTGAAGCATTTTGCGCTCACCAGTGGAAAGGCCGCGGTCGGTGTCCCGAAGAACCAGACCTTTTACCACCCGGGCGACTTCAATGAGGTCGCCGCTCTTGAGCCGGAGCATATTTTCCCGATAGCGGCGGTTCCAGTTTTGGGTCATGTCCACCTCAATGCCGGGGATAGCGGCAATGACCTCGTCTGCCCGCTCCTTATCTACGATGTGGCGCATTCCGATTTCTTCGGTATTATCGGTGGGAATCATGACCAGCATCCCGCCCACCGGCAGCTTGAGGATATAATAATCTCTGGTTACTCCGCTGACTTTCTTTTGGATAATAGCGTCTACTACGCCGGCCCCGTGCATGGGATGGACAATTTTATCCCCTATCTGAAACATGATCCACACCTCCTTATGGTTGCAAAATGTTCTTTACTTTTTAAGTATACCCTTTTTATCAGAATTTTGCAAGTTTATTTGTGCAATCAAAAAAAGCCTCCGTTTCCAAAAAGGAAACGGAGGCTTTCTATTTTGCATTATTCTGCGTCGGTTGCGGGTGCTTCCTCGGCAAATGCGGGAGCTACCTCGGTCTTGCCGGCTTCGGAGGTGGCAACCAGTGCGTCGGGCTGACCCTTAGTCTCCTCGTCAGCCTGAGCCTGTACATCTTCCAGCACGGCACGGATGGAGAGGGAAACCTTTTTATGGTCCATGTCAATCTCAGTGATGCGAACCTGAACCTTATCGCCCTCGGCCAGAACGTCGCCGGGCTTGTCGATACGGTGGTCAGCAATCTGGGAGATATGGATGAGGCCGTCCACACCGGGGACGATTTCGGCAAAGGCACCGAAGGTCATCAGCTTCACAATGCGAACGTCTGCCAGGTCGCCCACATGATAGGTGTCGGTGAACTTGGTCCAGGGGTCAAGAGTGCGGTCCTTCATGCCGAGAGAAATCTTCTTTTTCTCGGTGTCCAGAGAGATAACATAAACTGCTACCTTATCGCCAACGCTCACAACCTCGGAGGGGTGCTTTACGCGGCTCCAGGAGAGCTCGGAGATATGAACCATGCCGTCCACGCCGCCGATGTCAACAAAGGCACCGTAGCTGGTGAGGGACTTGACAACGCCGTCGTAATGCTTGCCCACCTCGATGGACTCCCAAACTTCGGAAGCCTTGGAGGCGCGGTCTTCATATTCCACAGCGCGGATAGAACCCACCACGCGGCGGCGGGCACGATTGACCTCGGTGATGCGAAGCTTGACCTTTTTCTTCAGCATTTCGCTCATGGCTGCCTCACGGGGCAGGCCGGTCTGAGAGGCGGGCACGAATACACGCACACCCTTTACAGTGACAACGATACCGCCCTTATTGTCCTCGGTGACGATGCCCTCCATGGTGGTGTGGTCCTCGGATGCCTTCTCAACGTCTTCCCAGCCCTTAATGCTGTCAAGACGCTTTTTGGACAGGGTAACAATGCCCTCTGCGTCATTGACGCGGACGACAAAGACTTCAATTTCTTCGCCCACCTTGACCATGTCCTCGATTTTCGCATCGGGATCATCGGACATTTCGCTGACGGCAATGTAGCCGGCATGCTTGGTGCCCAGGTCAACGTAGATTTCCGTCGGCGTGATTCCGGTTACTACGCCTGTTACCTTCTCTCCTGTATGCAAAGTTTTGATCGATTTCTCCAGCAGCTCGGCAAAGGATTCCTCGATCTCCATGATTTCGTCGCTCATAATGTTACAGACCTCCTTTATTATCCACCCAGGCGTCGAAGCACCTGCGGTGATACCAACACAAGCTGTCCCTTTTAGTTGGGACAGGTTCATGTCCTCCGGGCCCTCAATACAGAGAACCTTGGGACAACTGCTACGGCACAATTCCGCAAGGCGGCGGGTATTGGAGCTTTTCGCGTCCCCCAAAACCACCATTGCGTCACAGCGGGCGGCCAGTTTCTCCGCCTCTGTCTGCCGATGATAGGTAGCGGTACATATTGTATCAAAGATTTCTACATTTGTACACTCTTTTTTTGCAATTTTAATACAGGCCTCCCACCGGGCGGTGATGGCGGTGGTTTGGGACACAAAGGTGAGGGGCAGTTCCTTGCGGCGGACATCCTCACCGAGCCAGGCCGTCAGCTCCTCTTCCCCGCTTAAAACCGTGGGATTTGCGCACCAGCCCGCGATGGCCGCCACCTCCGGGTGGTCGTGGGTGCCGATAATCACAGGGAGTCTCCCCTGCTGCTCCGCTTTCTCCACAATTCGGTGGATTTTGGTGACATTGGGACAGGCGGTGTCCACGATGGTGCAGCCCTTGGCGCGGAGCACCTCATACACCGCCCTGCCCTCCCCATGAGAGCGCAAAATTACCGTGGAGCCCGGGGGCACCTCCGCCGCCTGCTCCACGCACAAAACGCCCATACCGCGCAGCTTTTCCACCACATGATCGTTGTGAATCACCGCACCCAGCATGACGCAGTTGGGATTTTTCGCCGCCTGTTCTGCCATGGAGACAGCTCGCTCTACGCCGTAGCAAAACCCGGCGGTTTTCGCCAGCTCAATTTTCATGGGATAACGCTTCCAGCGCGAAGATGCGGGCCATTAAATCGTCCGCAATTTCACGGTATTCCTCAGGTGTGGCCTTTTTTTCGGCGGTTTGGGGGTAATAGGGTTCGCCAATCACCACCGGGGTGCGAGAAAACCAGCGTTTTTTGGCGGGCATCCACACGGGCACAATGGGGACACCTGTGCGGACAGCCAACATGGCGGCCCCGGTTTTCGCCTCGGATTCCGTGCCGTCCTTAATGCGGGTACCCTCCGGGAAGAGCAGCACCTTGTCGCCGCCCTTCAGATATTTCATCGCCTGCTTGATGGCTCCGATATCGGACTTGCCCCGGTCTACGCCGAAGATGCCCGCTTTTTTGAGAAAGTAGCCCAGTACGGGGACGTGGAGCAGTTCCGCCTTAGCCATCACCCGCAGGACGCTCTTTTTCCGAAAGGCAAAGGCCACCAGAATGGGGTCGCAAAGGCTGGTATGGTTGCTGCAGACGAGGGCACCGCCCTCCGGGATACGTTCATTGCCGTAGGTTTTGATGGGGTGAAACGGGCCAAAGAAAAGCCAGAGAATGGACCTAAAAAACTTGTAAAATCCGTTCATTTTCCCAGCCGTCCCTCTACCGCTTCTTGGAGGGCCGCAAGGCTCTCCTCCAGGGTTAGGTCGGTGGTGTCCACCAAAATAGCGTCGTCTCCTTGCTTGAGCGGCGCGGTGGCGCGGTGGGTGTCGTTATAGTCCCGCTGGTTGAGGTCACGAAGGACAGTATCGTAGTCCACCTGCTGGCCCCGCTGGAAAAGTTCCTCGTAACGGCGGCGGGAACGGGCCTCCGGCACGGCGGTGAGAAAAATTTTCACATTGGCGTTGGGTAAAACCACCGTGCCAATATCCCGTCCGTCCATCACCACATTGTTTTCCTCCGCCAAACGACGCTGGGTGTCCATGAG
>JAVXKN010000148.1:0-3451 GCA_036647315.1 Oscillospiraceae bacterium
AAAATCTCCAATATTTTGGAGAACCATCAGGTGGCCCTCATGAAGGACATCGCCATGCTGGACCAGATGTATGACCTGAACACCAAGTACTACAAAGAGCTCACCATGTACATTTTAGCGGGCAAAAAGCGGCTGGCGCAAATCCGCACCGAAGACTTGGAGGCGTTGCGGCTCAAAGCGGCGGAAACCGGCACCCAGGAGGACGCACAGGCCTACAACGACCTTGCCAATATGACAACCCGATTTGAAAAGAAACTCCACGATTTGGAGCTCACCCGGATGATTTCCATTCAGATGGGCCCCCAGACCCGGCTGATTCAAAATAACGACAGCCTGATGCTGGAAAAAATCCAGTCCTCTCTGGTGAACACCATCCCCCTGTGGAAAAGCCAGATGGTGCTGGCGCTGGGCTTGGAGCACTCCCGTCAGGCCACCGCCGCCCAGTCGGCAGTCACCGATATGACCAACGAACTCCTGCAGAAAAACGCCGATATGCTGAAAATGGGCACCGTGGAAACCGCCAAAGAGGCGGAGCGGAGCGTGGTGGATATCCAAACTCTGCAGCACACCAATGAGCAGCTGATCTCCACCCTGGACGAGGTCATGCAGATTCAGACCGAGGGCGCGCAAAAGCGCAAGGAGGCCGAGTTGGAGCTGGGCCGCATTGAGGGCGAGCTCAAGCAAAAGCTGATGGAACTGCGGGGTTAATTTCCAAAATTAAAAGTGGTTCACCGATGATGCCATCGGTGAACCACTTTTTTCTAAAAAATCGCAGTGCGGAAATAATCCTCCACGGTTTCCGCCCGACGGAGCAGTGCGACCGTCCCGTCCGCCTTGAGCAGCAGCTCTGCCGAACGCAGTCTGCCGTTGTACTGGTACCCCATGGCGTGCCCGTGGGCACCGGTATCGTGAATGTAGAGCAAGTCGCCCTGCTGAATTTCCGGCAACATTCTGTCGATGGCAAATTTGTCGTTATTTTCGCACAGCGCGCCGGCGACATCATATTGACAGGTTGCGGGGGCCTGCTCCTTGCCCAGCACCGTAATGTGATGATACGCGCCGTACATGGCAGGGCGCATCAGGTTGGCGGCGCAGGCATCCACCCCCACATACTCCTTGTGGGTGTGCTTAAAATGCCCACAGCGTGTCACCAGCGCGCCGTAGGGCCCCATGACGAACCGGCCCAGCTCGGTAAAAATCGTCATGTCGCCCATGCCCGCCGGCACTAAAATTTCCTCAAAGGCCTTCTGAACCCCTCTGCCGATGGCGGCAATGTCATTTTCCTGCTGTTCGGGACGATAGGGAATTCCCACGCCGCCGGACAGATTCACAAAGGCGATTTGACAGCCCGTTTCCGCCTGCAATTCCACCGCCGTTTGAAACAGAATCCGCGCTAAGGAGGGGTAGTATTCGTTGGAAAGCGTGTTGGAGGCAAGGAAGGCGTGCAGTCCGAAGTGCTTTGTCCCCAGTGCTTTCAGCTTGAGATATGCCTGCGTAAGCTGCGCTCTGGTCATGCCGTATTTCGCATCTCCGGGACAATCCATCACCTGAAACCCCTCTTTGGAGTCCCCCAGTGAAAACACGCCCCCGGGATTAAACCGGCAGGAGACAGTCTCTGGGACACTGCCCAAAGTGTCCCTTAAAAAGTCCACATGGGTCAAATCGTCCAGATTGATAGTGGCCCCCAACCGGGCAGCCAGACGAAATTCCTCCGCCGGGGTGTCGTTGGAGGAAAACATGATTTCACTGCCGGAAAAGCCGCATTTCTCCGCCATGAGTAGCTCCGCCAAGGAGGAGCAGTCCACTCCGCACCCCTCCGCCCGCAATAGCTTCAAAATCCCCGGTGTGGGGGTGGCCTTCACGGCGAAATATTCTTTGTACTTCGGATTCCAGCGAAACGCGGCAAGCAGTTTTTTTGCGTTTTCACGGATGCCGACCTCGTCGTAGACGTAGTAGGGGGTGGGGTATTCTCTGGCGATTTCCTCCGCTTTTTCTCTGGTTAAAAATGGTTTTTTCATCCGTTTGTCCCCTTTTTCGTTTTTTTGATTATTCACATCATACGCAAAAACCGTCCGCTTGTCAACTGTGCCCCACTGTGCTAAAATAGGGGAAACAAAAAGGGGGGTATCTCCGTGCCATCTGCCGATATGACCGCGCTGGGTACCGAGCGTTCCTGCATCCGAGAACTTTTTGAATATGGCAAAGCCAAAGCGGCAGAAGTGGGGGCGGAAAACGTCTTCGACTTCTCCCTTGGAAACCCCTCCACCCCGCCCCCGGCGGCAGTGACGGCAGAGGTTCTGCGTCTGCTGCAAGTCGAGGAGCCGGTCAGTCTCCACGGCTACACCAGTGCCCAGGGGGACCTTTCCGTCCGCGCCGCCATCGCCCAAAGTCTCAACCGCCGATTTGGCACCGATTACACCCCTCAAAACCTCTACATGACCTGCGGGGCGGCGGCGGCACTGTGCTGCTGTTTTCGTGGCCTTTTTACCCCCGGCAGTGAGTGCATTATCTTTGCCCCCTATTTCCCGGAATACAAGGTTTTTATTGAGGCAAACGGCGGCAAATCTGTGGTTGTCCCCCCGGATGAGCACTTTCAGCCGGACTTCGGGGCTTTGGAAACCGCCATCACGGCAAACACCCGGGCGGTGGTGGTCAATTCCCCCAACAACCCCTCCGGGGCGGTCTACACGGCGGAAACTCTCCGAAAATTGGCAGAGCTTTTAACCAAAAAGTCCGCCCAATTCGGCAGTCCCATTTTTCTGATTTCCGACGAGCCTTACCGTGAAATTGTCTATGGCGATGTTACCATCCCTTGGATTCCCGCCCTCTACCCCCACACCATTGTGTGCTATTCTTACAGCAAGTCCCTCTCCCTCCCCGGTGAGCGGATTGGGTATGCTCTGGTGCCGAACAGCGTGGCAGACTGGCAAAACGTCTACGCCGCCCTCTGCGGTGGGGGGCGCAGCATGGGCTATGTGAACGCCCCCAGCCTCTTTCAGCGGGTGGTGGCCCGGTGCTGTGACTGCCCCCCCGATTTGTCCGTCTACGCCGAAAACCGCTCTCTGCTCCTGGACTGCTTCGGCAAACTGGGCCTCTCCTGCGCCCCGGCCCAGGGCACGTTTTATCTCTTTATGAAGGCCCCCAATGGGGACGGCAACTCCTTTTCGTCGGCGGCAAAAGAGCACAATCTTTTGTTAGTACCCGGCGAGGACTTCGGGTGCCCCGACTATGTGCGTCTGTCCTACTGCGTCCCCACCGGGCGGGTGCTGGGCGCGCTCCCTATTTTTGCAAAGCTCCTCTAAAACTCCAAAACAAAGCGGTGGACGGAAAATTTCCGTCCACCGCTTTTTGTTATGCCACCGTAATGTGCTGAAGGATGGTCATGGTCTCCCCCGGAGCCAGCAGTTTGGTGCCGGGACGCTGTGCCAAATCGTGGCCCGGGCCGGGGTAG